>NZ_JAOPHO010000005.1:0-142937 GCF_033141925.1 Peribacillus sp. CSMR9 | reverse complement strand
TATCCTTTGGAACCACTACATCATAAATGGCCATATATGGACTAAAAACCATAGACGTTTGTTTTTGAATCATCGTAATCACCCACATAAATTTATTACCTTTGATTATAAAACAAAAAAAGGTAGATTTCCTCACAATAAACTGAGAAAATCTACCTCTATTGGCCCGAAGGGACTTTTTCAGTGCCCTCATTAAGAGCAGGCCTTTTTTTTCATATTTTCGCTATTCCAGCTTTTGAACGAATTCCTTATATAGAGCCCTTAGTGCATCTCCCCTGCTGATGATGCCGACGACTTTATCATTTTTGTCCACGACGGGGATTTTCTTGAAATGATGCTTGGAAAGGACCTTTATAAATTCATCTAACGGATCTTCGGGGGATAGCTTTGTAATTCTTTTATTTCTTATGATTTGTGAAACTTTATCATTCATTTTGGATGTAACCTTTTCATCCAATTCTTCACCTGGAAGAACCGTAATGTATGTGAAATACCCCATGATGGCTTCCTCAGCAGGT
Organism: Peribacillus sp. CSMR9; assembly: GCF_033141925.1. NCBI lineage: Bacteria > Bacillati > Bacillota > Bacilli > Caryophanales > Bacillaceae > Peribacillus > Peribacillus sp. CSMR9. The sequence goes on along the minus strand of NZ_JAOPHO010000005.1, from coordinate 142,419 downwards.
TTCAAATAACGAAGGATATCCCCGTCCGTCACCATTCCCAATAGCTTATCGCGTTCATCCACAACCGGGACCCCGCCCACTTTATTTTCGATCAAGATTCGCAGAATTTCCTTTAGTGTAAAATCAGGACGGGCTACATAGACTTCCCTTATCATGAAATCCTTAACTAACATAATACCACCCCTTTTTTTTAAGTTCGTCTTCTAAATTCATCTCCTTTCTATTTATACCCTTTTTTGCTCTATTTAAAAACCCTTGCCGCCTGGACTGCCTTTTTCCAGCCATTATATAAATCCTTCCGTTCCTGCTCTTCCATCTTAGGTTCGAATTTCTTATCGACGGCCCATAGCTTTGAAATCTCTTCCTGGCTTTCCCAATAACCGACTGCGAGCCCAGCTAAATACGCTGCCCCTAACGCTGTCGTCTCACTAATAACCGGCCTTTCGACTGGTACATTCAAGAGGCCGCTTTGGAATTCCATCAAGAAGTCGTTTTTGCCAACGCGCCATCGACCCTCAATGCCTTTAGGTTAATTCCTGAATCGACTTCCATGGCGCAAAGGACACCTTTTGTCTGGTAGGCCAAAGCTTCCAATGTTGCCCGTACGAAATGCTCCTTCGATGTCCCCCTTGTTAACCCGAATACCGCTCCCCTCACATCACTATCCCAATAAGGGGTACCTAATCCAACAAATGCTGGGACGACATAGACGCCACCAGCTGAATTGACCCGTTTTGCATACATTTCACTGTCTTTCGAATCATTCAAGAGTTTTACCCCGTCCCTTAACCATTGTATGGCCGAACCTGCAACAAAAACACTGCCTTCCAATGCATATTCGACTTTTCCGTTCAGCCCCCATGCAATCGTGGTCAATAGGCCATGCTCTGATTTCACTGCCTTTTCTCCTGTATTCATCAGCATAAAGCATCCTGTACCGTACGTATTCTTGGCCATTCCTTTTTCAAAACATTCTTGGCCGAACAAAGCGGCCTGTTGATCTCCCGCTGCCCCGGCAATCGGGATTTCGTGGCCAAAGAAATGATGTGGGGCTGTATTCCCATATACCTCCGATTAAGAACGAACATCCGGCAGCATCGATTGCGGTACTTGCAGTATTTCCAGAAGCTCTTCGTCCCACTTCAAATCATGAATGTTATACATCAGCGTGCTTGAAGTTCGAATAATCGGTTACATGGGCTTTACCACCCGAAAGTTTCCATTATGAGCCACGTATGACCGTACCAAACAATAAGTCTCCGCTTTCAGCTTTTCCCCGGGCCTCATCTACGTGGTCTAGAATCCACTTCATCTTTGTACCGGAAAAATAAGCATCATTCAACAAACCGGTTTGCCGTAAAAATAAGTCATCAAGACCCTCATCCTTCAATCGCTCGCAAATTTCGCTTGTCTGCCTAGATTGCCAGACGATGGCATGATGAATCGGCTGACCTGTTTCTTTATCCCATACCACGGTCGTCTCCCGTTGATTCGTTATGCCAATCCCGGCAATCTGTTCTGGTTTTATATTCATTTCCGATAAACAGGAAGCGATTACCGATAAAACGGAACCCCAAATTTCATTTGCATTGTGCTCCACCCATCCAGGATTCGGGAAATATTGGATGAATTCCTTTTGGGCAATATGCAAAACTTCCCTTCTTTTATTAAGGCTCTTTTCGTAAAGATTGTTGTTTTTAAAACGAAACTATTTAAGGTTGATTGGAGCGGAAGTGCGAGACTCCTGCGGGAGCAGCGGGACAGGTGAGACCCCACAGGCGTTTACGCCGAGGAGGCTCACCGCCCGCCCCGCGGAAAGCGAGCATCTGGAGGGGAAATCAACCACAACTCACTACCTGGTAAATAGCAACAAAGTATGTGAAAACAGCCTTTATTAAAAAACGGCCCGGGAACTTGTCGTTCCCTGATCCAATGATAATATGTAAGTATCCATGGTTGTCTCCTCCTACACTTAAGATTCCTAAGTGTCTTGCTGTTTTTTCTTTCTTCATTTTTCTTGATATACCCGTAAAAACAAAAAATATATAAAGTACGGCGAAAAACTGAAAAATATTAGCAGGTTAAGAGATTATCTTTTACAATGAACATAAGTTGGATAGGAGGAATGGAAAATGAATAATCATGAAATAGATTTTAAAATATATGGAGATGACATGCAGTTTGTTGAAGTGGAATTGGATCATCAGGAAACGGTGATTGCAGAAGCTGGAAGTTTAATGATGATGGAAGATCAAATCAAGATGGAAACCATCTTTGGTGATGGGTCTTCGAGTAGCGACGGCGGAATGATGGGGAAGCTATTTGGCGCTGGAAAAAGGCTCCTTACAGGTGAGAGTCTTTTCATGACGGCTTTTACGAATGAAGGAAGAGAAAAAAAACACGTTTCCTTTGCCTCACCTTATCCAGGTAAAATCATTCCGATGGATTTAAGCGAGCTCGGTGGGAAAATCATTTGCCAAAAAGACGCTTTCCTTGCTGCAGCGAAAGGTGTTTCGGTCGGAATTGAGTTTCAGAGAAAAATAGGTGCAGGCTTCTTTGGCGGCGAAGGCTTCATCATGCAAAAGCTTGAAGGAGATGGAATGACCTTCGTGCATGCCGGTGGCACAATCCATAAAAAAGAATTGGTTGCAGGAGAGATCTTACGCGTGGATACAGGATGTTTAGTAGCCATGACTAGCGGAATAGATTATAACATTGAATTCGTAAAAGGCGTGAAAACCGCTTTATTCGGAGGCGAAGGTTTATTCTTTGCAACATTAAAAGGACCCGGAACCGTCTGGGTGCAATCTTTGCCATTCAGCCGTCTTGCCAGCCGTGTATTCGCTGCAATGCCGCAAAATGGCGGATCTTCTGACGAAGGCAGTGTTACTAGAGGTTTATTCAATTTATTCAACGATAAATAAGAACCGGACCAATGGCTGCCATCATGGCAGCCATTGATCACTTTTTTAAAGGATGGATATCTACATGCAGCTTGTTAAGTGGTCCTACATGAGACGCAATAATATCAGGGCTTTTTTTGATCAATTCCCGAATTCGCCTGTTATTTTCCGTAAAATAAGAGATTACTATTTTGTTTATACCGTTCACTGGACAGCTGCCGATGCCCCTATCGGCATAAAGGAGCTTGAAGAAATGGAACAGCTGCTCAACCGTGAGCTCGGAACTGAACTTCAATATCTTTATCGGAAAAAATGAGTTCACTCCTCGTACATCATTTTTCTTGTCATGCCTCCATCGACGATAAGATCAGCACCCGTTTCAATCCACCCCGGAGAAATCGAATTGACCGTAATTTTCTCTTTACTGAATGAAGCGGCAAGTGCATGGGTCAGGGCTTTGATCCCTCCTTTTGTCGCAGCATAGGATTCCGAATCCGGCTCAGACATTATCGCTCTTGTTGATGCTAAATTGATGATTGCACCTCCCATTTCATTATTCCGCATCGATGCAGCCGCTGCCCTGGAACAAAGGAAAACACTGCGTAGATTCGTATTCATCATATCGTCCCATTCCTCAATCGTCAGCTCATAAAGCGATTTGAACAATGCCTTTCCCGCATTATTGATTAATATATCAATGGTCTTATATGTTTTTAGAGTGACATCCATCAAATGCTGGATGTCAGCTTCCTTGCGAACATCCGTCTTAACGAACATGGCTTCATGCCCATTATTTTTGAGCTCTTCCGCATACAGCAGACCTTCCTGCTCGTCCATATCTGCGAGAACCACCGATGCACCGCTTTCTGCATAACCCTTTGCCACACCTCTCCCAATACCATTTGAAGCGCCCGTTACAATCACCGTTTTGTTTGCAAAACCCATCATTTCACCCTCACTTTCGCCAGCTTATTTTTCCTTATCATAATATCCAATTCGCTTCACTACAAACACTACCCTTGGGTGATCAACAAATCCGTTTCCTAAGCATCAACAATCAGCAGGACCCATTATATTTTTGTAGCGGCCTCCAATGATGTATGATAATAAAAACACCAAGAAAGAACCTGGGTGAAGGGCACCCGCTATTATTTTTCTTAAAGTGTAAAAAATTTATATTGGAGGAATTAAAAATGGACTTATTAAAAAATGTATTTTCTTTAGGATTAGGTGCTGCCGCTGCTACAAAGGAACAAATTGAAAAAGCAGTGGACTCTCTTGTAAAAAAAGGCGAAATCAGCAAAGAAGACTCCAAGGATCTTATTAAGAATTGGGTCGAAAAAGGGGAACTAGCCCAAAAACAATTGGATGATTCCGTCAAGGCCAAAGTCAATCAAGCGCTCAACGGCCTAAACTTGGCAACCAAAGAAGAAGTTCAGGACTTAGAGCGCCGCATCCAAATTTTAGAGAAACAGAACCAACAATCGTGATTTGGAGGTACTTGAATGTTTGGCAAGCGACTGAAACACGCACATCGTTACCAGGAAATCATTAATGCCTTTTTGAAAAATGGTTTTGGTTACTTCATCTATCGCCTTGGATTATCCGAGAGTAAAGCGGCATCGAAACTCCAGCCTGACGAAAACCTGAACCTCCGCTCAATCGGAGAGCGGCTGCATACGATTTTACAAAGCCTGGGACCTACATTCATTAAACTTGGTCAGATTGCAAGCACGAGGCGTGACTTCGTTCCGGAAGAAATCATCCGCGAACTTGAAAAGCTGCAGGACCAGGTCACCCCCTTTCCATTTGATAAGGTTCGCAAAATTATTGAAGCCGAATTGGGTGATTCTTTGGAAAACATTTTTCTTGAATTCCATGAAAAACCACTGGCTACCGCTTCGATTGGGCAGGTCCATACTGCAAGGCTTCCATCACAGGAAGTCGTAGCAATCAAAGTACAGCGGCCCGATATTCTGCCGACTGTGGAAACGGATTTGGAAATTCTCGATGATTTGGCAAGACTGATGGAAGCACGCATATCTTGGGCCAGACGCTACCAAATCAGAAAAATGATTGATGAATTCGCTAAATCGCTTCGCGCAGAACTCGATTATAACTCCGAGGGCCGAAACGGGGAAAGAATAGCCAAGCAATTCATCGATGATCAAGGGTTTAAGATACCAAGAATCCATTGGGAGTATTCCACAAAAAGGGTCCTGACGATGGAATTCATTCAAGGAATTAAGATCAATCATTATAAACAGCTTGATGATGAAGGTTATGATCGTCGGAAAATCGCAGAAAGATTAGCGAATTCCATGCTTCAGCAAATATTGATCGATGGCTTTTATCATGGCGACCCCCACCCTGGCAACATCATCATTTTGCCAGGAAATGTCGTCGCACTCATGGATTTCGGGATGGTGGGACGTCTGGAGGATGAAACGAAGTATCAGTTCGCCTCGCTTGTCATCAACCTGAAACGTGGAAGCACCAATGGACTGATCAAGACACTTTCAGAAATGGGTCTTCTGACGGACGAAACCGATATGGCGCCATTAAGGGTGGATATTGATGAACTGCGAAATAAATATTATGATATACCATTGAGCCAAATCAGCTTAGGCGGAGCGGTCAATGACCTGTTCACAGTTGCCAATCGGCACCAAGTCCAAATCCCTCCAGAATTCACGATGCTCGGCAAGGCTCTGCTTACCATGGAGGCCATTGTTGAAGGACTAGATCCGCATTTCAGCATCATGAAGGCAGCTGAACCTTTCGGGGAAAGGCTTTTTAAGGAGCGCTACAATCCAAAAAATATTGCGAAGAACGCTTGGAATCAATTCATGGAGTCTGCCGAAGCCATTGCTGAACTACCCAAGGATATCAAGGAAGTAACAGGTATCATAAAAAAAGGGAAATTGCGACTGGATATCAATATTCCCGAACTTCAAGTTTTTTTGCATAAGCTTGATCAAATCTCGAACAGGCTTTCTTTCAGTATTATCCTGCTTGCGTTCAGCATAATCATGGTCGGTCTCATTATTGGCTCGGCAATAGGTGGGGAAACCCTGATCCTATGGAAAATACCGGTTATCGAGATTGGATTTGTCGTTGCAACCCTGATGTTCTTACTTATGCTTTACACCATTTTCAGATCCGGAAAAATGTAAACTTACGAAAAAGGGCAAACCCTCTAATAAGGGCTTTCCCTTTTTCATGTTTTCATTTCATTGGTTATTTATCCTACGTTCATATGAAATGGCATACGCCCTATGGCGAAAATGTAAAATTGGATCTTCCGAGCACTCGATTCCTTCAGTAATATTGGTTGGATCAAACAATAAATGATCTCTAATCGTTTCCAATTTATTAGAAATTACTAAATGGCCGACCGTTATTACCTGTTTTTCTTCCGACCAAGCAGTGGTTGGATCGTCAGACGGATCATTTTCCCCTCCTATTTGAATGTTCAATTTAAAACCCACCGGACCTTGCCTGAGCCTCTCTTCCATTTCTTCTTCCAGATATTCTGCCGAATGCTTGGCTACCTCCTCTTTTGCTAGCATACTAAGGCCGGCATCAGGTACCCACTCATACTTAATAGCCTGACGCCGTCCTTCCGCATTAATGAAATAGAATGCATGAATGGAGTAATATTGACATGTTGAGAAACTGGCTGGAGAACGCATTTCTTTAAGCATTTGCAGGCTTGCCTTGCTTTCAGGGTATTTCAACAGGATTTTTGTAAGCCCTTTCAGATTTGGGAAACCTTCTTTTGCAGACTTGAAAAAGTCAGCAATATCAACAAACGCTTCCGGTGTTTTCGCAAAGAATAGCGGAATGGTGACAGTAATGAGATCTGATGCCTCTCCATTCGGCAATTTAAACTTGACTGCCATGCCCTTCACAGGGGATATGGCATCTGGATGGCTTGGTATCGGCGAGCTATTTGAGAACCGAATGATCACCGGCACGGCTTCATCCTGAAGATGCGAAGCCACCGTTAATGGGGACGCTTTTCCGTTTGGGGTAAAAACCCCCTCATAAACATATCCCCTTGCATGCACCCGCCGATAACCGGGATATGTTCCAGCTACATTTTCAATCACATTAACTGCTTCTCTGACTAGTTCAGGTTTAAAGTTGTCATTTCCCTCCATATACCTCACCCCATCTTTTCAAATTCCAATCCATGTTCTTAGTTATTACCTGTACCCCTTATCCCATTAGCTTATTCAAGGTAAACTTCCGTTCATGCAAGCACCTGAAGCATTGATCGTTAAAAAACGCCTGGAAAAATCCAGGCGCTGCACAAATCATGTAATAAAAGTTTTTCTATATCGCTTTTATAATTATAGGAAAAATAGTAAGTAGAACAAGATGGCAAGCCTTATGAACCAGAACTAAAGATCTTCACATTCAATCATTCAACATGAACGGCAGTGCCATAAGCAATGATTTCACTAGCGTTTTGCATGATAGCCGATGTTTCCAGGCGCATTGCAACGATGGCATTCGCCCCTTTCTCTGTCGCTTCATCGACCATCCTGCCAATTGCTTTTTGTCTGGCTTCTTTCATCATTTCCGTATATTCCGTGATTTCACCGCCGACAATGGTCCTCAATCCCGCAAGAATATCTTTTCCAATATGTTTCGATTGAACGCAGTTCCCCTTAACAAGCCCCTTCAGTTCTTTAATTTCTTTTCCAGGAACGGTATTAGTAGTCACGATAATCATATAGTTCGTCCTCTTCCTTTTTTCTGATTTTTTTTACGATCAAATAAAAAATTAACGGTATTGGGGCTTGAATCAAACCAAGAATACCCCACATCCACTGGTTAAAGCCATTCTTCCTTGCATCGACAAATAGATATATGCTTTGGCTCAATAAAATAACCCCACATACAATCAAGGCAAGTTTTTCAAAACCACTCATGAATTCCACTCCGCCTACCTTTTTAAATAAAATGTATTATAATCAGTGAAGATTTATGTTATCACCTAAAAAGCTAGAAACCTTCATATAGATGTATTACCTTTTCATATTATACCTTGATGTACACGTGATTTTTCGGGTTCTTCAAAAACTATTCAGGAATGATTCAAAAATATGGCTGCCTTTTTTGCCGGTTAAACCGTTCTGATTCTTCCATTTATGATTAGCCACTTTCATAACAGTTGAAAATAAATAAAAATACTCATTCCTGTTCACGCTCCACTTGAGAAAGGATTACATGTGTAACGGTTGCGGCAAAAGGAATTGTCCGATTGATGAATTCCTCCACTTCTTCAAGGCTCCCACTGTGGATTTTCAGCATAAAGCAAGCCTGCCCGGCAATTCGATAGCAAAAGTCAACATTCGGCAGCTTCGAGATATACTTTTTGAATTTCTCATATTCCCCATTTTTTATCGTTGCTTCCACGATACACTCAATAGGAAAACCGATCTTTTTATGATCAATCTCGGCAACATACCCTTTAATGATCCCGAACGACTCCATTTGCCGTACCCGGTCGGTAACGGTTGGGGCAGATAGATTTACTTTCTTTGCCAATTCCCTCATGGAAATCCGGCTATTCAGCGTTAATTCAGCAAGGATGCCCCGGTCTTTTTCATCTATTTTCATTTAGAAATTATTCCTCTCTTTTTCTTTATATTTATACAATATTCAACCGAAATATTTTACAAGCGTAATTAATATTCCTGTTTTTTTATATTAGGATTATCTCAAGGGGGAGATGCTCATGACAAGAATAAAAAATTCGTCGATTGGCTCCAGTCCGTATCAAAGATTATTTCATTCAGAAGAGATTTCGCATAAATGGTCGGACCTCTCAAATTGTATATCTGCGGATGGGAAACTATCGAAAGAGTTAAAGGAAAACGTCAGAAGGGTACTGGCATACGGTAATGGCTGTTCATACTGTCAGGCAAAAGGTATTCCATTAAAGCCAGAAGATGCGAAAGAAAGCTATGCAATCGCCTTTGCAGAAGTATTCCTCATTCAACGTGAAAAAACAGAGGAAAAGTTTTTCCAAGTATTGAAGGAGGTATTCAGTGATGAAGAGATTTCTGAACTATTGGCATTCATTTGTTTTACAACGGCCCAGCAATATTTCGGGGCTTTGATGGATTTATAATAACGCAAATAAAGGAACAGGCATCTCGCCTCGTTCCTTTTTGCAAAAAGCCTATAAACCCTTCAGTAGTTTGAACGTCCATTCGGGTCATATACCAGCATAAATTGAATTCCAGCTAGGTTTTCGCACCATGATCATCCATTTCATTGATCCTTGGAAGAATGGAGCGGGAAGGCACCGGGGATGTCAAAACTACGGAAGTATTCAGATGTCCATAGGGTATTAATCGATCTATAAGTAATCTCATGCTGTCCATATCAGCTAAAGCCGCTTTCAAAAAATATCCAACTGTTCCTGTTACACGATGGCATTCGATAATGTCTAAATCATTTTTAACTAACTGCTCGAAATCGGAAACGGAAACCTTAAGTTCACTTACCTGAATGAACACAAGTACACCTCTTCCTATTGCCAGTGGTGAAACCCTTGCACTGAACCCCTCAATGATTCCCTTTTCTTGCAGGCGATACATACGTTCAGAAATACTGGGCCGGCTGAGAGCCAATTTCTTCGATAGTTCACTAATCGTAATGCGTCCATTCAACTGTAAAAGTTCCAGTAAACAAACGTCTATTTCATCCATGAAGCAACCGCCTTTCATAATGAAGGATTATTAGCTAATATATCTGTAAAATGTTGTATGGAAAGTGAAAAAACATTCTTTTTTGTATGTAATTTTAACAGTTAATATTCTATCATTAAAATTAGTAAATGAAAAAGAAAATTCAGAATTCAACTAAAGGAGGAACCTGCATTGACCTTTACGAAAATCCCGGTTCGAAAAAACATTGAAGACATAAGCCCATATGTTTCCGGTAAGCCAATTGAAGAAGTGCAACGTGAACTTGGTCTTGAAACGATCGTTAAATTGGCATCCAATGAGAATCCATTCGGTTGCTCAACTCTAGCAAAAGAAGCCATGCTTAACGAAATGGAGCAAATCTCCTTTTATCCTGAAGGTATGGCACCTGCATTAGCTGAAAAGCTGGCAAGGAAATTGAATATCAATCAAGATCAAATCATCCTAGGAAATGGGTCTGATGAAGTGATACGTTTGTTAACAAGAACCTACATCCAACAAAATGATGAAGTCATCATGGCTGATGTTACATTTCCACGGTATGAAACGAATGTATTGATTGACGGCGGTACACCTGTAAAGATACCTCTTATTAATGGTGTACATGACCTGCAGGGTATGTATGATGCCATAACTGAAAAAACAAGAATGATTTTTGTCTGTAACCCCAATAATCCGACAGGAACGATCGTCGAAAAAGAAAAATTAAAATCTTTTATCGAGAAGGTGCCGAAACATATTTTACTGGTCGTTGACGAAGCATACTATGAATATGTCGATGATGAAGATTATTTAGAAACTTTGCCGCTTCTAAATACCCATTCAAATCTGGTCATCTTACGCACTTTTTCAAAGATTTATGGATTGGCTGCATTAAGGATTGGATACGGTTTAATGGATGCTTCCATCATACAAGAGCTAGTTAAAGTGAAAGAACCCTTCAATACCAACCGTTTAGCACAGGCTGCGGCCTTCGCTTCCCTCGATGACCATACATTTGTAGAGCAATGTGCTCGTAAGAACGAGGAAGGAAGAAGATATTTAGAAAACGAACTAAGCGAGATGGGATTAACATTCTTCCCTTCACATGCCAACTTCTTGATGGTCAAACTGAACCATCCTGGCAGGGACATTTTCGAGAAGCTATTGATTTCTGGTGTCATCATCCGTTCTGGTCATTTGCTAGGCTATGAAAATACGATCCGCGTGACCATCGGCACTCCGCTTGAAAATGAGAGATTCATAACCTCCTTACAACATGCAATCAAAAAAACGTCCAGTACTTGAACTACGAAATGAAGTTGCAGTATGATTGATGATTAATAGATAAAAGATACGACATAGACGCCTTTGCCCATGTCGTATCTTTTACGTGGATTTATTTAACAAGATTCCTTTTCTATTATAGTTGTTTCCTGTTCATCCACACTTTTAAATTTAAAGATCGAGATGGAGATCAATGTAGCCAACACAATAAGGCAGGCAACGATGCTGATCCGGTTCTGTTCACTGAACACGAACGAGACACAAATGATGCTTAAGGCGATTACTGCAAATAAGGTTACATATGGAAAGCCCCACAATTTAAAACTCGGAGCTTTAGGATATGAATTGCGAAGTTTTAGCTGCGCTAAACAAATGCTGATCCATACAAGTGATACTACAAAACCCGGAAACGCCATTAATAAAGTAAATGCCCGATCCTGGGCAACGTAGGTAATCATGGAGCCGACGACCAATGCAACGGCACTTAGGATTAAACTATACAAGGGAACGCCATTCTTTGATACATAAGAGAATGACCTGGGAGCCTCCCCTTCTGCAGCTAAAGAATGCAGCATCCGAGTACACCCATATATTCCGGAGTTAGCAGCAGATAAGACGGCCGTAATTAAAATGAAGTTCATGATGTGGGCAGATCCTTGAAAACCGGACATTGACAAAACTTGTACAAACGGACTTGCTTGGTCGCTAATTTCGTTCCAAGGAATCAGACCGCAGATTACAAGTATCGGTAAGCTGAAAAATAATACGACTCTCCAAATATAACTTTTAATGACCTTCGGTAAAATTCGTTCAGCATCTTTTGCTTCCGTTACCGTCAGGCCTATTAACTCGGAACCGCCATATGAGAACATAACGATCAGTAATGCTGAAAAGATGGACATCCACCCATTTGGGAAAAATCCTCCGTGCCCTGTGAAGTTTTGCAGGTAATTAGATCCGCCGCTTGGGATGGCCCCAAATAAAATACAGGCTCCCAAGATAATGAATAAAATGATCATTGTAATCTTAATGCCGGCAAACCAAAATTCGAATTCACCATAATTTTTAACATTCATCATGTTAACCCCAATGATTAAAGCAGCACACCCTAAACTCAATATCCATAGCGGGATAGTTGGGAGCCAATACTGCAAAAAGCTTCCTGCCACCACTACCTCAATGACACATACGGACAGCCACATGAAACAATACATCCAGCCTATAATGAAGGAACTTCGCTTACCGAATGCTTTCTGAACGAAACCTTTCATATTCGTATTGGGATAGGCGATTGCCATTTCCGCTATAGCTCCCATGACTACAAGAAGTAATAATCCTGCAAAAATATAAGTGAAAATGACTCCTGGCCCTGCTAACGATATGGTTTCGGCACTTCCTTTAAAAATCCCAGTACCTATTGCCCCTCCCATTGCCATCATGCTAATATGCCTCGGCAACAACCTCTTTTGCAGTGACCTACCATTTGATTCCATTACATCTGCCTCCTTTTTCCCATAATTTTTCTTATAAAAATCAAAACCCATTTCAATCGTTGAAAGGCGAATAGATAAGTTATCTCATCAATCCTTATGGTTTAGGAGTGGAAGGATGCAAAGCCTTCTTGAAAAATCACTCATACTTCACCAAATAAAAATGATATCAATATGCCGTTAGTTTTACAAGAGTATGATTGCAAGCTAATACTGCTCCTGTTGGTCAAACGCCGTTATCCGGGCCTGATCCTTCAATATGGAGTAAATTTCCTGATAGCCTTGCCTTCTGGGGGACCAATGACCATTGTTTCTGAATCTATTAAAATGAAACACTCCAACCGGGGACTACATTGGTAATCCCCATGAATTTACATCTTCCAGTTATCTTATTTATTTACGATGTGAATCGCATGTCCCAAAACTGCCTCCGCCGCTTCCATCCACCCCTCGGTCAAAGTTGGATGAGGATGCATGCTGAGGGCTATATCTTCGACCCGAGCTGCCAACTCAAGTGCAAGGACCCCTTCACCTATAAGGTTGGAGGCATCTGCACCAACCATGTGCATTCCAAGCAATATGTGGCTTTTTGCATCCACAATCACTTCAGCAAATCCCTCTGTTTCATTCGTTGCAAGCGCCCTTCCATTGGCACTGAACGGGAACTTCCCGGTCTTGACTCTGTATCCCTGTTGTTCTGCTTCTTCACTGCTTAAACCAACCCCTGCTATTTGTGGTTCCGAGAAGATTACATATGGGACATACGGGGAGTCAATGGCACTTGGCAACCCCCCGATTACTTCCGCTGCCACGATACCCTGTTTGGACGCTCGGTGTGCAAGAGCCGGCCCAGGTGTAATGTCACCGATGGCAAAGATGTGCGGCACATTTGTACGGCATTCCATATCTACAGCTATATGGCCCTTTTCACTAACCGTAATGCCTGCCTGATTCAGGCCAATCTCTTCTGTGTTAGGAATCCTGCCAATTGTAACCAGGGTCTTTTCGCTCACTACCACTTCCGCCCCCTGGTTTTCCGAGGAAACATGAAGGTGTACTTGGCCATCCACTACACTCGCCTTTTCTACCCGCGCCGATGTTTTAATATCCATGCCTAGCTTCTTGGCATTACGGGTAACTTCCTTGACAAGGTTCTCGGCAACCTGGGGGAGAATGCGGTTGGCCATCTCAATGATGGTCACTTTAGTACCTAACTTTGCAAATGCCATACCCAATTCGATTCCGATATAGCCTCCGCCTATGATCGACAAACTAGATGGGACTTCATGCAGCTGCAAACTTGCTGTTGAATCCAAAATATACTCTCCATCGACTTTAATGAATGATGGAATGAAAGGTCTGGATCCCGTCGCAATAATTGCCTGTTCAAACTTGTAGGTTTCAAAATCGCCATCGGTTTCGACTCCGATACGGTCATCAGATAAAAAGAAGGCTTGACCTTTAACCACAGTCACTCCATTTTCTTTACACAGATGGGCAATACCTTGGTTCAACTGGGAAGTGATGCCCTCTTTCCAATCCTGCCAAATTCCCAAGTCCATTGTGGTTCTTTCTTGAGACAGCCTGATCCCCATTTTCCCTAAATCGTTAAGCTTTTGGTATTGATCGGCTGCGTGAATTAAAGCCTTCGAAGGTATGCAGCCCCGATTAAGACAAGCCCCGCCCAGCTTATCCTTTTCAACAAGCACGACCGATTTCCCTAACTGTCCGAGACGGATTGCCGCAGCATATCCCCCCGGACCTCCTCCCATGATGATAACATCCGTCTCTACAGCAACTTCCCCTACTACCATTTATCTCATCTCCACAACTAAACGAATTGGATTTTCCAGCAGTTCCTTGATTCTATTTGTAAAATGCACCGCTGTAACACCATCTATTAAACGGTGATCGAAAGATAAAGACATATTCATCATTAAACGGATTACACCTTCCAAATCGCGGACGACCATTCGTTGTTCCATTTTATGCAACGCTAATATGGCCGCTTCCGGATAGTTAATGATCGGGGTCGCATGCATCCCACCGATGGGTCCTACATTGCTTATCGTAAATGTACTGCCTGTGATTTGATCTATGCCCAACTTCCCTTCCCGGGCTTGGTTTGCCAATTGCCTGATTTCATCAGCCAGTTGGAAAATGGTTTTTTGATCTGCATGCTTTATGACAGGAACAATGAGACCCTCTTTTGTATTCGTTGCAATCCCAATATGATAATAATTTTTCAAGATGATTTCATTGGTTTTTTCATCAATTGAAGCGTTTAAAGTTTTAAACTCCTTTAAAGCGATTACAATGGCTTTTACGAAAAATGGCAAAAAGGTCAATTTAATATCCTTATCATCGGAATACGCCTTTAATTGATCTTTCAATTCCTTCAATCGATCCATTTCCAATTCATCTACATGGGTTACATGAGGAATGGTCGAAACCGACTTCACCATATGTTCAGCGATCTTTTTACGAATGCCCTTAAGGAGAATCCGCTCTTCCCACTCTTTTTCCAATCCTTTTGCCTGGACGGCATACTTCATTGGGGACATATCTTGAAGAATCTTGTCATCATTGTTATTGGCATTTTCCCTTATTATCGAATTATTTTCTTTAAACTGCTTCAAGTCACTTTCGATTATTCGCCCAGCAGGACCGGAGCCTTTAACCTGCTCGATATCAACCTTCATTTCCCTTGCCATTTGACGCACGAATGGGGTAGCCAACACACGCACTGCATCAAGATGCGGTTTGCTTGTAACATGCTCTCCATCTACTTTTACATCATCAGATTGAATGACTTGGATATCTCCTTCACTAATGCCTGTTTCCGGAGCAGGCATATCGTTCCCTTCTTGAATTGTGAATATAGTGGTTCCCACTTCCACGATATCCCCTTCGGAAAAGAATATTTTCTTGACCACTCCCGTTGCTGGGGCAGTCAATTCCGCATTAACTTTATCCGTTTGCACCTCAACAATGGGTTGGTCCTGCGTCACCGCATCCCCTTCCTTGATCAGCCATTGGATAATTTCTCCTTCATGCATCCCTTCCCCTACATCAGGAAGTTTAAATTCCATCATGCGTCTTCCTCCTTTTCCCTTAATTATCAATTAAAATGAAATCGTCTCCACTATTCCTTGTTTTACCCGGTCAACAGTCGGTAGATAATGATCTTCTATTGAAAACGGCGGAACCGGAACATCAAATCCTGTTACACGCTTAATCGGAGCTTTCAGGTAAATAAGAGCTTCATCATTAATGATGGAAATAATCTCCGCACCTAATCCGGCAGTCTTATGGGCTTCATGGACGATTAATGCACGACCTGTCTTTTTAATGGATTGCACGATGGTATCCCTATCTATTGGGTATAATGTTCGAAGATCAACCACTTCACACTTCCAGCCTTTTTCGCTTTCAATCTTTTTCGCGGCATTCAATGCCTCCCTTAACATAGCCCCCCATGCAAAAATCGTCAGATCGCTTCCCTCCTGAACCACTTTTGCTTGACCAATTGGTATACGATACATTTCTTCGGGAACTTCTTCCTTAAAAGCACGATACAATTTAGTCGGTTCCAAAAAGATTACCGGATCAGGATCTTCAATTGCGGCAATTAGAAGCCCTTTTGCGTCGTATGGATTACTGGGTGCAACTACCTTTAAACCCGGAGTATGGGCAAAGAAGGTTTCGACACTTTCGGAATGAAGTTCAGGTCCTCTGATTCCAGCACCATATGGCGTACGGATTACGAGGGGCACGCTAAATTGCCCACGAGTCCGGTATCTCATACGGGCAGCATGGGAAACGAGTTGCTCGAATCCCGGATAAATAAAGGCGAGGAATTGAATCTCCACTATGGGCAGCAGTCCGTTAAGGGCTAAACCAATGGCAGAGCCGATGATTCCGGATTCAGCTAATGGCGTATCCACAACTCGATCTTTTCCATACTTTTCATAAAGCCCCTCCGTCGATCGGAAAACTCCGCCGTTCACTCCAATATCCTCACCCAAGATCAACACACGATCATCATGACCCAGCATTTGGTCCTGCGCTTCCGTAATAGCCTGGAGCATCGTTAAACTTTTGCCCATTATTTCTTCACACCTTTCTTTAAGATTTGGTTCAATTCCTGCTTCTGTTCCTTTAGGTGCCATGACTCCTCAGCATATACATGTTTAAACATTTCGAGCGGATTGGATTTCGGATAACCTTCCGCCTTTTGGAGGTGAGCATCTATCAGTTCGTTGAATTGTTTTAACACCATTCCTTCCTGTTCTTCATTCCAGTAACCCTCTTTATTCAAATACTTTTTAAGACGCGTTATCGGATCACGATTTTCCCTCCAGAACGTTGAAACTTCGTCCTGATCGCGATATATGTTCGGATTGTCTGCAGTAGTATGGGCACCATAGCGAAAGGTTATGGCTTCGATTAAAGTAGGTCCTTCACCTTTAAGCGCCCTTTCGACAGCCTCTTTTACAGTCAGCCATACTGCAAAGATATCATTTCCATCCACTCGAACCCCATGTATGTCATAAGCAGCAGCACGCTGGGATATAGTTTTAGATGCTGATTGCTTTTCAAAAGGCACACTGATCGCATAGCCATTATTTTGGCAGAAAAAGATTGTCGGGGTTTTATAAACACCTGCAAAATTCAGTGCCTCATGAAAGTCCCCTTCAGAAGTGGCACCATCACCAAAATAAGCAATGCTTACATTCTTTTCCCCTTTAATTTTACTTGCCCAAGCCGTTCCTACCGCATGAACCATTTGAGTGGCAATGGGAACACTAGGAGGTAATATCCTTTTACCTTCCGGACAAATTGAACCCTCAAAATGTGCCATCCAGTATAGGAAAACACGATACAATTCCTGTCCATGAATGATTGCCGCTCCATGATCACGGTATGTGGGAAACATCCAATCACCTGCCGACAACGCTAAAGCGCTTCCTGCCTGGGATGCCTCCTGTCCTTCGAAAGGTGCATAAGTTCCCATTCTGCCTTGGCGCTGAAGAATAATTGATTTACGGTCAAATGTTCTGAGCAGTAGCATGCTCTCATACATCTTTAACATTAATGATTTATCGATTTTCCCATCAATCGTCCCAACTATTTCTCCGTCAGGTGTCAATACACGAAACATTTCCGGCTCACCTTCATTTGAATACGCTTTCATTATTGGGTTTCCCGTCTTTTCCATTTCATTTCTCCCCTTAAGATAGATTTGTTTCGCAAACTTACCAAGGATTTGAACAGTCATGAAATAACAGCCCAAAAAGTTTTCATTGGTCTTTTATGTCTGTGAATAATTACTGTTTCATAAACTACATTTGCTTATATAAAAGGATAATACATCCAAGATTTTAATAATATGTTAAATAGAATGAATTTTTCGTATATTACCTTTATTTAGAATATGTTTTCTTATATCTCACCTTCATTTTGAAAATAAGCCCGATTATGGAAAAATCCAATGTAAAATCAGCGGGTTACCGGCAAGTTTGGGGTTATGCTCCGACCTTTTCAAGTCACTTGTTAGCTAGCATCCATTCAAGGGTTGCCTAAATAAAACAAGTACATCCACTATCATCAAAATCAGGATCCAGCACAAAAAGACCCATTATAATCATGGGTCTCAGACTGTTGACAAACTCGATAAATAATTGAGTTTGTCTACATTTTTTTATGGCTTGTACAATTTGAACGTTGATTGGAACGTAGGGCACTCCCTTTCCGTGGGCGGTCCTCCCTCGGCTTGCGCCTGCGGGGTCTCACACCTTCCGTTTCATCAACTTTGTTATAAAATTAAAATCTCTTTTGCCTACAGTCTTTATTGTTTAAAATAGAAGCATAAAAACTTGGGGTGATAAGGATGCTTCCAAACATGATTCTAATCAGCGAAATCAACTTGAAATGATTACTTTAGATTAACTGGTGCCAGCGAACCATTTGGTTCGAAAAATGGAGGCCGCCATTGACTTCATATATGACTTGGTGAAAGATATGTATTCAGAGGTAGACGCCCAAGTACTAATCCAGTTATTTTAGTTAAACTGACATTTATTCAATATACCTTAGATATTCGCTCGATCGAGGTTTACTTTACCAACAAGATTTCATTTTTCCTTACCCCACTACACGGGTATTAGAAAGATCTATTTTTCAAATGTGCCTTTCACGACCGCTTCACCATCTTTGACCATGATTTGCCCCATCGCGATAACCCTATTTATTTCTAACGTTTGTTTCTTCAATATGATGATATCGGCGTCATTCCCTACCTCAAGCCGGCCCTTCTTAGTGAGGTTTAAAATATTTGCCGGATTTTCCGTCACAACTCGTATGGCATCGGCAATTGACACTCCATCCTCGATGACCGCATCTACGACAGAATCATATAAGGACATGCATGTACCAATGTTCAAACCGCGCAGGTTGCCACTGCCATCGAAGTCAGGCAGGCTTGCTTGCCCATCTGAAGTTAAGGTGATCTGCCTGATATCTACCCCTTCTTCTAGTGCTCTCTTTATTGCTGTACTTGCTTTGACCTCCCCTTCTTCAAGGAACTTCTTGATCGTACTTGTCGTAAAATCAATATAACCCCCTTTTTTTGCATATTCCATCCCTGCTTTGAATAAATGCGGATTTCGATTTATATGTGTAGGGTAAAACTGTGTGATCGGTATTTCCGTTGTCTCGACAACTTCTTCAATTACCTGCAAATGGTTTTTACTGTCGCCGACATGAATGTTGACGATACCGCTTTTCCCGGACAACAGACCTCCATTACGCGCTTGAGAGGCCAATTTAGCCAGTTCAGCTACAGTCGGCTGTGAAGAACGATGATCGGCAATGGCAATTTCGCCAACACCGATAATTTTATCCACAAGAATCAAATCATCTTCGATCTTACCGGTTAACGTCTTGACTGGAACTTGATAGGAACCAGTCTGAACGAAGCAGCTAATGCCTTCTTCTTCAAGCGCTCTCGCTTTAGCGAGCAGTGCTGGCATGGTCCTTGTCGTCCCATCTGTTCCGATGACCCCTACCAATGTCGTTATACCCGCTAAAGTGGCATCTGTTAATTGGATTTCTGGTGTCCTCGTTTTAAAGCCCCCTTCCCCACCTCCGCCGATAATATGTACGTGAGCATCTATAAAACCCGGAACCACAATTTGGCCACTCGCATCAATCACTTTCATTTCAACGAACTCTGCAGGGACATCAATCTTGTCCTCAATGAAACCAATTTGCTTTCCAACCAAGAGGATATCTTTTTGGCCCATATATTCCGGACCATAAAGCTCCCCATTTTTAATAAGTGTTAGCATAGTTCGTTCCCCCTCCAAAAATTGAAATTTTCAAATAGGTTTCAAAATCTTTCACTCGGGTAAATATACAACATGACCCGCTAACAATTACATAAAAAAGACCAAACATACTTGTTCATTTTAAAAAGTGTTGTAGCTGAATTGACATTGACATCTTGATTATGCTTTTCCAAAAGTATAAAAACAAAAGGAGTAAACGACATGAATAAAGTGATTTCTTCTGATATTAAAACAAATAAAAGATTATCCATGCGACAAATCATGAACCTATATCAAGTTACAAAAGAATTTAAAGGGAATATATATTTTATCTGCAACCATAAATTGGTCGATGCCAAGAAACTTTCGACTTTCGTATCCTTTGTGCTCATTCTTCAAGAGTGTGCAACCATGAAAGTCATACTTGAAGGCGAGAATGTACATGCCATGCTAGAAAAAGTACAGGCTATTTGTAAAGAAAATGATGAAAGTGCATTTGGATTCCAATCGAACCAAACCGTTAATATTTAAATGATTCCAACTACGTCATGAAGAGGGTGTATAGAAGTGAGAACCATTTTAATGGTGATAGGCGCAATCGTCGTAATCGGCATAATAGCAAATCTCATTTTTTAATGAATGATGAAAGACTGTCAATGATTGACAGTCTTTTTTTTATGCTAATTTATTGGAAAGTACGGGCGTGCCATGCTCCCATTTCATGAAAATTACCAAGGCACATCCCAATCCCTCCATTTTTTCAAACCATTCCGAATTTCTTTTCCTTTATCAATCCAATATTGCTTCCTTTTGTCCTCCTCTTCTTTCTTTACCTGTTGCTCAGCTATAACTGCCTGTTGTTTAGCTATAAGCGGTCCGATATCTTGAGTATTAAAAGATTGAGATGCTTGATTCTGTAATGCTCTCGACATTATTTTTTGAAAGATGATTGCAGTTCCCTGACTGCTGTGTGTCGTTAAATAATGCTTTTCATCCGTTTTATCATATCCAGCCCATACTGCACCGACCAACGAAGGTGAATAACCGATGAACCATTGATCTTTAACCCCTGATATTCCTTCGATGGGAACTTGTGTTGAACCTGTTTTACCTGCTATTTCATAACCCGATACAGCTGCGTTTTTCCCTGTGCCATATTCCACTGTACCAAGCAACATGGAATTCATTTTATCGACGACGCCTTTAGAGGTTACTTTGGTGCTTTCCTTTTTCCAGGCGGCTACCTCTTTTCCATCATTATTTTCTATTTTTACAATGGCATGGGTTTCCATACGTTCCCCGCTGTTGGCGAATGCTGAAAAGGCTCCTGCCATCTGCAGCGGGGACACACCTTTCTTCATCCCTCCTAAAGCAAGCGACAGATTTCGATCATCCTTTTCATAAGGAATCCCAAACCGTTTAAGAGAATCCAGCCCCTTATCGATGCCAATCTCATTCAAAAGCCAAACCGTTGGTACATTCAAGGAATTCATCACCGCTTCATACATGGGTACTTCTCCTTTATATACACCGCTCAGGTTTGTTGGCTCATATTCCCCAAAGCTCATTTTTTCATCCTTCAAAGGGGCAGTGATACCGTATCCCTCTTCAACCGCTGGAGTATAAACGACAAGTGGTTTAATGGATGAACCTGGAGATCTTGTCAGCTGGGTTGCCCGGTTATATCCCATAAATTGATGCTTTCCTCTCCCACCGACAATTGCCCTTATCCCTCCTGTTTTAGGATCAAGGAGGACTGATCCACTTTGAACCATTTCTCCTGTACTCGTTCCAACTGGAAAATTGGCTTCATTCGCATACACGGATTCTGTAGCCTGCTGCATGGATTGGTCCAGTGTCGTGTATATTTTATAGCCCTTTGAAAGCAGGTCCTCAAGCTCTATTCCATATTTGCTCGATGCTTCCGATAAAACATGATCGACATAATAAGGGTACTTCCCTTTTAATGGATCGGTTTCCTTCTCCCCCATGAGAAGTGTCACTGTATCTTTTTTTGCAGCCGCTGCTTCATCTTTCGTCAAATAACCATGTTCCGCCATTTTAGAAAGAACCAAATTACGCCGCTTCACTGCCCCGTCTAAGTTCTTATATGGATCAAGTTTGGATGGCAAGTTAATGACACCTGCCAGCAAGGCTCCCTCGGCAACGGTCAATTCAGAGACCTCTTTGGAAAAATAAATATTTGCGGCCTTTTTAATTCCCCATGCCCCATGGCCAAAATAAACTTGATTCAAATACATATCCAGAATTTCATCTTTTGTATATTTATCTTCAACTTCCTGGGCCAGAAAAAACTCTTCAATCTTCCTCTTCAGTGTTCGATTCGACTCCAGCATCGTAATCTTCACAAGCTGCTGGGTAAGCGTGCTCCCTCCTTCAACAACACTTCCGGCCTTCGCATTTTTAATCAGCGCTCGCAAAATCCCTTGATAATCTATGCCGTGATGTTCATAAAAACGGTGATCCTCAATGGAAACCACCGCTTGTTTCATATGTTCCGGTATTTCATCTATCGAAACACCTTCGGATTTATTTGCCGTGATCGTGCTGGCAAGATTTCCATCCCGATCATAGATTCCTGTTGGTTGCTGAAGAATATTTTGAAGATGGCTTATATCTGCACCCTGTCTGAAATAAAAAAGTGAACCGGCGCCTAAAACCACAATCACCAATATAATAATTAGACCTAATTTCACTAACCCTCTCATTTGTACCCCCATTTTCCAATCTGCGACATGTTTCATTAAAAATATTTTACCCCTTTTATTAAAGAAAACTCGTCGATTGACTAAAAGGCCTAAGCTAAGTCGCCTTTTCTTTAGCACTATACCCGGGTATCGGTTTCCTTGCCGATGATACCCCCTTCACCGAATGAAAAATAAGCCCGCCAATTGAAGGACCAGGATTTCATCCTACCATTTTTAATAATGGCCGTATCTATCCTTTACCCGTATTTTGCGATCTATATACCGATTAATGGCGTGAAACCCTTAAAAAGTGGGTATAACACTTTAAAGACTTATAAAAGGGGAGAGATGGTATGAAAAAAAATTTAAAACATATTGTCGTCGCTTTTGATGGAAATGAAGAAAGTAAACGTGCCGTGGAATATGGAGCAACATTGAAAAAGGCCTTTCCTGAGGCCGAGCTGACCGTAGTTCATGTCCTATTTGATAAGGTTGAGCAGCGTATCATGGGAAACGCCTCGGCGCCGGGGTTTGTACCGGCTGCTGGATTTTATGTGGATCCCGTCCAGACACATCCCGTCGTTGAAGTCGAACAACCAGAAATTCAAATGGTCAATGACACCCCTTCCGCCGTTGAGAGTAGTGTTCAGAACGCAGAAAGTAATACGTTGAGATTGCTAAGTGAATGTCAAGTCAAGGGGAAATTCGAGATATTGGAAGGACATGCACCAGATAGCGTATGTGAATATGCGGCAAGAACTGCTGCCGACCTCATCGTTGTAGGCAATAGCGCTAAAAGCGGTTTGGAAAAATTCTTTCTTGGCAGTACAAGCAGCTCCATTGCGAAAAACGCACCCTGTTCGGTATTCATTGCAAAATGAGGATTGAGCCGTTTCGCCCTGTAAGACTCAATTTGCTTAATCTCCGAAAAAAGCCGAATTCTTTATAGAATCCGGCTTTTTTTGTTAATAGGCTTTTTTCAGTAATACACTTGAAGCAGCCGAATATAACATCATCACCACAAGGGCCGATAATATAAAACTGATCAGCATATAAGTCCCATTATAAATGAATGAATAAATCACTACTGGCTGACCTTTTGGAGCTGCAGAGCCAAAAAACACGATTCCGGATATGAAATGACACAGAAACCTCAGAAAACTGCCCAAAAACATGCCGCCAATCCCATACCACTTCGCTTTGGAACGCTTTTCCTCTTTATAGCTATTTACAAACTTATTCATGAATACACCGGATATCCCGACAACCGTAAAGGCAAGATAATAATCAATGAAGCCTTGAATCGGCGTGCTGATCCATGCTGTACCACTGACGATCTGCAAAAGCCCAAGTAACAATCCGGTTAACATACCACCTTTGATGCCCCACCGATATGCCATCAGAAAAATCGGTACCATGGCTATTGAAATCGAGCCTCCTTGCGGCCAGATTCTTGAAAAAATGAATCCAGAAACCAAATCCAGTAATAAAGCCAGTGAAGCAAAAATGGCAACCTCTGTCATGAATAACGTTTTATTTTTCATCATGTCTCTCCCTTCTCCAAAAATGAAAAGTGTCCATGAGTTCCCTCCCTGCCAGATTTTGCACAAACAAAAAAGCAACACCGGGGCGGTAGTGGATGCCCAGTATTGCTTGTATCCAAAACCACATCCCTACGCTAGTGTTAACTATCAGGTTCATAGGGTCTGAACTCAACCGTTCACTCTCAGCCTTTTGGCTCCCCTTGTGGAAGTATTTAATTTTCGATCCTCGGTTAGAATATACTACTAGTTTCTATAAAAGACAACTTAAAGAAAATGTCATATCATAAAAACTTACCACTCCCATATTTATGGAGGTATCCTTTCTTTTAACCAACTTCAATACACCTGCAATTAACCAGGTTAGATGGCTAAATGCAACAACTTTTCTATAGACTCACTAAGGTTTGTTTTGATATCTTTTAATTTACACTGGGGAGGGATTAGACATGGATAAACATTCGATTTCAGCTGAAAAAGGCGCCTACATAAGCATTGCCGCTTACATATTCTTGTCTGCTCTTAAATTGTCATTCGGTTATTTCGGTGATTCTAAAGGGCTTTGGGCAGATGGTTTAAATAATACGACCGACATCATCGCTTCCATAGCCGTATTGATTGGTTTGAAAATTTCGAAGAGACCTCCTGATGATAATCATTCATATGGTCATTTACGGGCGGAAACCATAGCCTCGCTGGTAGCTGCCTTCATCATGATTACCGTGGGCATCCAGGTTGTTTACAGTGCTATAGAATCCTTCTTCCAGCAAGATTCAACAACCGTTCCAAATATGCTGACCGGTTATGTCGCTCTTTTCTCTGCAATCTTCATGTACGGAATCTCCCGTTATAACTTAGCGTTAAGTAAAAAGATCAACAGCTCTTCCATCTACGCCGTTGCACAGGATAATCGTTCCGATGCCCTTGTCAGTGTTGGTGCTTTTATAGGAATCATCGGTACTAAGATGGGAATCCCTTGGCTGGATGCGATAGCTGCTGCTGTAGTAGGGATCATCATCTGCAAAACGGCCTGGGATATCTTCCGTGATGCATCCATCTCTTTAACCGATGGTTTCGACGAGCAGCTCCTGCAAAAGATCGGACAAACCATTATACTGACAGAAGGTGTTAAGGACATGAGTGAAATTAAAGCCCGTATGCACGGAAGTGAAATCCTGCTCGAAACTACCGTACATGTTAACCCTCTTTTGACCGTCATCCAAGGTCACGATATTACGGTTAAAATCGAAGAGAATCTTTTGAAGGAATATAACATCCAGCATGTGATCGTTCACATTGAACCATATGCATTTAATAAAAAAGGTAACCGTCATTAACTTTGCGGATACCTTTTTTTATTATTAAATCCTGCAATTCCTTTAATAAAACTGTGTCAAAAAAAGGTATTTATCGATTAATTGCCGAATATTTATCCAATTGACACATGTGTAAAAAACATTAATCTGTTATCATAAAAGCAAAATAATTATTTTAATATTTTGTATTTTATTCAAATAAATTAATTTCTGGGTCGAAAGTAAAATTCATTTTCCTACAGTATGGAGGGCAAAATGGTATCTAATCGAGAAATGACCATTCACTTTTTATCTTCTCAAAAAAACAGCATCATTTCCAAATGGAAAGATCAGTTGCTCCATTTATCGGACGGATATATGGGGTATTTTAAAGGAGAAGTGGAAAATATTTTCAATCTGCTAATGGATCAGCTTGGGAAATCGGATACTGACATAGACGATGTACTGAAGGTCGTAGGTGAAAAAATTGCGTGTGATCGAGTTAATAAACAATTGGATATGGAAAATTTCTTTTCCACTGCAACCATTGGCAGATCCACCATCGTTGAGCACGTTTTGAATTCCGAGGCAACGAAAGAAGAAGTATCCGATTTAATTAAGCAAATAAACGTTTACTTCGATAAACTAATTCATTTTGCATTATCCTGTTATACCGAATTGAAAACGATGGAACTTAAAGAACGCTATCAATTCATTAGCCCAAACCATAAAGACCGTTTGACGCTCCTTGGCCAAATGACCTCAAGCTTCGTCCATGAATTCCGAAATCCACTGACTTCCATAATGGGATTCATACAATTGTTACAGGCAGAGCAACCGCAGATAAAATATCTTGATATCATTTCAAAGGAATTGGATCAGCTCAATTACCGGATCACTCAATTTCTTAATATTTCCAAAAAAGAAACTTCAGAAGCACAAACTGATCTATTTTCGATTGCTCAGCTAGTGAATGAGGTAATCGAATTTTTATATCCCAGCATTTTGGAAGTAAATGCTTCGATAACATGTAATATTGCCGATGATGCCGTCATTTCCGGTTCTAAAGAAGAGTTTCGCCAAGTTTTACTTAATATCATTTTAAATGCTCTTGATGTGGTCGCCGGAATGCCATCCCCGTCCATTTATATATCAGGCTCTGAATCACCACCCGGCATTCTTACTTTAAACATTTCCAACAATGGGCCAAGAATACCGGACGAAGTCCTGCCGAATATTTTTGAACCATTCATCACCACAAAAAAAAGGGGAACGGGATTGGGACTATTCGTCTGTAAAGAAATCGTTTTAAAACATCAAGGAACCTTATCCTGCCACTCTACCGATTTCCTGACGACCTTTTCCATACAATTGAAAACTAAATAATGGATAAATATCCTTATTTCCTTGGGTATTCAGTTTGAAATTTTTGACTGATTGACGTCCAGTTACTTATACTAATAGTTAGGTTCCACTACTAATCGAGGTGAATGACCAATAGATTGAAAATAAAAACCATCATAATTTCATACAAGATAAACGATACTTATTTTTCTTCTAACATTTAATACACTACCATCAGTTCATTCATTATTGGTTTTGGGAGGTGACTGGGATAATTAAGTCGTTCGGTACATCAGGCGATTCAATTAAGTCCCACACTAATTGGACATATTAAGTTTTTTATTAGTCATTATTTTAATCGCTTTAACTGCCTTTTTTGTAGCTTCGGAATTTTCGATCATAAGGGTTCGCAGCTCTAGGATCGATCAATTGATTGAAGAGGGAAACAAAAAAGCCATTGCGGCCAAGAAGGTTACATCCGATCTGGATGAATACCTATCCGCCACACAGCTTGGAATCACCGTTACCGCTCTAGGATTGGGGTGGCTAGGACAACCGACCATCCTCAAATTGGTTGGGCCTTTATTCAATGCCTTGAACATCCCACAAGAAGTCACAAGCATTCTGACATTTGTCATTTCGTTTTCCCTGATAACGTTCCTGAATGTGGTTGTAGGTGAATTGGCTCCAAAGACCGTTGCCATCCAAAAGGCCGAGCAAGTAGCCTTGGCTATTGCCAGCCCTCTGATTTTTTTCCATAAGATTGCCTTTCCCTTCATCTGGATATTGAATCATTCTTCTCGTTTCGTTGTCGGATTATTTGGCTTCAAGCCTGCATCCGAAAGTGAAATAGCACATACGGAAGAAGAATTGCGTTTCATCCTATCTGATAGCTATAAAAGCGGAGAGATTAACCAATCGGAATTTAAATATGTCAGCAACATTTTTGAATTCGATGACCGTGTTGCTAAGGAAATCATGGTTCCCAGGACAGAAATCATGACCATATCAAAAGATGAAACGGTACAGGAATTCGTCGATGTGGCCAAATTGGAGAAATACACTCGATATCCTGTTGTCGAAGGTGATAAAGACCATGTCATCGGCTTAGTGAACTTAAAGGAAGTCTTCTCGGATCTTATAAAGAATCGTGAAATCCACATCAAAGCGATTGAAAATTACGCTCGTCCGATCATTCGAGTCATGGAGAATATACCCATCCACGATTTGCTGTTGAAAATGCAAAAAGAACGCATTCATATGGCTATTTTGATGGATGAATACGGCGGAACTTCGGGCCTTGTCACAGTTGAAGACATCCTAGAGGAAATCGTTGGGGAAATTCGTGATGAATTCGATATCGATGAAGTTGCATCAATCAGGAAAATTAAGGATGGACACTATATTTTAGACTCAAAACTTCTTGTAAAGGAAGTGAATGATTTACTTGGCATTCACTTAGATGAAGATGATGTCGATACTATAGGAGGATGGGTCCTTACTGAAAATTATGATGTGAATGTAGGGGACATCATGGAAAAAGACGGATTCTGCTTTAAAGTGATTGAAATGGAAGACCACGCCATTCGTTCCATCGAGGTAACAAAAAAGGTCGTACAGCTTCCTTTGGAAGAGGACCTTCCCCAAGGATAATTATTAAGAAAAGCCACGTATAAAGTCATTTTACGTGGCTTTTTGTGTTCACTTATCGGATAACCGTCCCATTTTTTTGACCGTTACGATTGGAGGCGTAGTATTTTTTTTCCATATGATATAAAGCATAATAAGGACAACGGAAAAACCAGCTCCCGGAATTATATAAGGTGCAGTTATTTCCCTGATTTGCTGCCAGTTTTCGCCGAGGATCCGTCCTAAGGATAGAAACAAAATGGTCCAAGGGATGACAGCGGCAACCGTATAAAATATAAACTTCCATACAGACATTCTTGCAATTCCCGCAGGGATGGAAATGGCATGGCGAACCACAGGAATGAATCGAGCCGTAAAAATCACGCCTACCCCATAACGTTGAAACCACTCTTCAGCCATTACGATATGATTTTCTTTAATTAAAATATATTTTCCATACTTTAAGAGAAAGGGCCGTCCGCCATAATAACCAGCCCAATAGAGAAATAATTGTGCCATCGTCCCACCTACCACACCTGCAAGGACAGCTCCCCAAAAAGTCATTTTCCCCAGGCCAACCAAATAACCACCGTATCCGAGAACAAGCTCACTCGGGATGATTTCAACCATCAGCCCCAATAAAATCCCCATATACCCCATTTCTGCAAACCAATTCAATATAGTCATAATAAGCTGTGATATCATGCAATCGGACTCCCCTTACCGCTGATTTCAAATTGTTTGTCCTTCTATCCTATTTCAGCTTATAAGGTTCTATTCGATTTTTCATATCCTGCTTCACTTTATATCACTTTTAGGAATGCACAAAAAAAGACCAGCTGATATGTGCTCCGGTCTCATTGCATCAATATTCTTTTAGCTCCCGTTTTTGGGAAAATTGAGGAAAAGCAGCCGTGGTGAGTAAGGATGAATCATTTTGTGAAACATTAGTGAAAATCTCCTGGCGTGATTTCGTTTTTTCAATATGAATCCCGAGATTTTTATACTTGTTGATCATTTGATTATTCATGCTTACCCTCCCTTTCAGCTGTATCGTTATCCATTAACTTCCCATTTAACGAAAGGATAAAACCTATTTAAAACATTCCTTCCAAAAAAACATTTTACACGGAGTCAATTTACTTGAATGGTTTGCAGTTGATGTTCATGCACTTCATCTTTTTCTACATGTACCTGCACCTTATATGTTCCCGATTCTTCAAATGATACCTTATTTTGATATGTACCATTTCCATCTTCTTCTGCTTTGGTGAAATGACTCTCCTCACTGCCTTCCTTCCACACCTCGAAATTCACATCTGCATTTGTCAGTGGCTTCCCATCCAATTCTACGTTTGCTTCAAAGTTCGAACTGTTTCCTGCCTTTACAGGGTTACTTTGAAACTCGATTGATACATCCGTACTCGGATGAGCTGATGCACCTTCACTTTCATGTTCTGGAACGACCACTTCTTTTTCCGGCATCACATGAAGGCCTTTGGCAGTTACATGGGAAACCACAATATATTTGCCTTGTTCATCAAATGTATGCATCACTTGATACTTGCCACTTCCAGTACTCTTCGATTCCAGCATTGTCCGTTTATCCTGTCCGGACTTTCTCACTTCAAACATTACCTCATCAGCTTCATTCACCAATTGGCTTCCTTGTTTTACTGTCGTTTCAAGAATGACTTCTTTTCCAGGCTCCAATTTCCCTTTAATGACGATCGATGCATCCATCGATTCTGGAACAGCGCTGTTCACTTCTTTATCCTCTGGCATTTCAGACTCTTGGCACCCAGCCAGCATGAATAACAACGCAGAACACATATAGAATTTTTTCATAATAACTTCCCCTTACAATTTATTTGACTAGAAATCTACTCTTTCCATATTCCCCATCCTTTCCTTTTTTAGGATTTTTATACATCATCCACATCAACCAGTTCTCATCACGGTAACTGAAGTCAGCATGGCTACCGCGATGATGGTTAAAAATGAATATAAAAAAATGGAAGTCCCTACAACGCTTAATCCGCAAAGCAGTACGCATCCATCAATGATAAAAATCAGCAAACCGACATTGAGCCCACTCTTCCTGGAAAGGATCTGTGCCAACATATCCGTTCCGCCTGTAGAGGTCCCATACCGAAGCATCAAGCCTATTCCAAGGCCAATCAACCCTCCCCCAATTATCGCACTTACATAAATGGGGAGATCCCATCCGGTGACGGCGTCGGAAAAAATATCGATGCATAAAGAGGAAAAAAGCAAGCCATGCAAGCTGTTCAGAAATAGTTTTTTTTCAAAGTACCAAGCATATATATATAATGGAATGCTGCTCAAAATCACACCAAGGCCTGTTGGCAGTCCAAAATAGTAATGAAAAATCAGGCCAATACCTATCATGCCCCCATCCAATAAATGAAAAGGTATCAGAAAAAAATTGATACCCACACCCACTAGCATGCTGCCGGCAATGATCGCTGCCATCCTTTCCATGATTTTCATGGCCGCCACCCCCATTAATCTGCATTAAAACCTGTCCAGTTTCTATAGAATATGTTTATACCATCCAAAAAATAATGAAACTGACCAATTTTTTATGAAGCAGGTCCTCGGTTTTCTGAATATTCTATAATATAATGCAATAAAGTAAAGAAAACAGTCAAATATCGCTAAATATTAGCTCAAATTGATCCTTTACAAGCAATTTACCGGATTTAAGGAGCCGTAAGCTATTTGACTGAATCATTAACTCTTTCTATAATGAAAGTATTTAAATTAATTAAATTGAGGTGATTTGATGGGGCATTAAAGAATGTTCGTTTTGACGGACGGACGCTGCTTTGCGTAACGGATATGTGCATATTCTTGAAAAATAGCTGCACTCCTTCATACAGAAATTCTTCTATTTCCCGTCTACGCATCGCTTATCGGCATATACTTTTATTCTCTTCATCACTTAAAAAAATGGGAGTTCAAGCAGCTGCACATCCATATACCATAGCTAGTTTGAATGATTCCCGAAAATATTCAGCAAGGCAAAAAAAATATACTTGTATATTTTAAAAATGTAGGAGGTGGACTCCTTATTCGTCTCGTAGGCGAGTTAAGGGAGACTATTTGGACATAATAAACTTGGTTCTTATTGCCATTTTAATTGCTTTAACAGCATTTTTTGTAGCTACGGAGTTTGCGATTGTTAAAGTGAGAAGCACGAGGGTCGATCAATTAATTGAAGAAGGAAAGCCGAATGCACTTTCAGCAAAGAAGGTAATATCCAACCTGGATGAATACCTCTCAACATGCCAGCTCGGGATTACAGTTACCGCTTTAGGGCTTGGGGTGCTTGGGGAACCGACAGTTGAAACCATTTTGCACCCGCTCTTAAATCAATTGAATCTTCCAGATTCCGCTTCACATGCACTCTCAGTTGCAATTGCCTTTTTTTCCATTACCTTCATACATGTGGTTGTAGGGGAATTGGCACCGAAAACATTGGCGATTCAAAAAGCGGAGCAAGTAACTTTATTGGTTTCCAAACCTTTAATTGGTTTTAACAAGGTCATGTATCCTTTCATCTGGGTACTGAACGGCTCTGCAAGGACGCTTACAAAAATGCTAGGATTAAAAGCAGTTTCCGAACATGATTTGGCTCATACAGAAGAAGAGCTACGTATCATTGTTTCTGAAAGCTACAAAAGTGGCGAAATTAACCAATCAGAGTTTAAATATGTGAATAAAATTTTTGAATTCGATGATCGGATTGCAAAAGAAATCATGGTTCCACGTACAGAAATAGCAACGGTATCCAAAGATGATACGATCCAACAGTTTTTCACCGTTATGGCGGAAGAGAACTTTACACGATATCCTGTCATAGATGGGGATAAAGATCATGTTATCGGAATGGTCAATATCAAAGAGCTATTCACAGAAATGATCGACAAGAACAACCAGGCCGCATCAGTGATCAACCGATATGTTCGTCCGATCATACGTGTCATTGACAGCATCCCTATTCATGATTTACTTTTAAAAATGCAAAAGGAACGCATTCACATGGCTATCCTCATGGATGAATACGGCGGTACATCAGGTTTGGTGACCGTTGAGGATATCCTTGAGGAAATCGTCGGCGATATCCGCGATGAGTTCGACCTGGATGAAGTGCCGGATGTCCGCAAATTAAAAGAAGATCACTATATCATCGATGCCAAGGTATTAATCAGTGAAGTGAATGATTTACTTGGATTGGATATCAACGATGAGGATATTGATACGATGGGCGGATGGATCCTTACCGAGAATTACGAAGCCAAACAAGGTGATATCCTGACTTATGGTCCCTATAACTTTAAGATAAAAGAAATGAAAGATCACCATATCTGTTATATTGAAATATATAAACCAGCTAAAGTCGTAAGCGAAGTAAAAGAATTTCCGATGATATCACAAACTGAAATCGTTTCATGATAATAACCCCCTTTCCTAATTGACATCAGGAAAGGGGGTTATTTTTTTCCAACCGGTACATGAAATAAAATAAATACATATTATATAAAACCTGCTGCATTTATTTTGAATGATAATAATTAAGTATAGTTCTACCTTTATTGTTTCATACTGTTAGAAAAGCGATACTTTTTGAAGGAGTGAGGAATTATGAAACTCATAACCATTTGCCAACACTGCAAAGGGAAAGGGAAAACCCGTTTTCTACAATTCTTTTCCCGGGACTGCAATCATTGCAAGGGTCAAGGAAAAGCGATAAAGGATATGTCAAATTTAAGAAACCAGGCAAAAAACCTCTAATAATCTTTCATATTTTGAAGTTGGATTTAATGACACCAGTTTTTTTTAACGTATCATAAACGATCAATATCGAAGGTCCAAGGAAAAGCCCAATGAAACCAAGCATTTTAAACCCTAAATAAAGACTGACCAACGATGCCAATGGGCTCAATCCCATATTTGCTGAATAAATTTTTGGTTCGATGGTCCTTCTTATAATGGTAATGACCAGGAACAGGATAACGAGGCCAATCCCTAGATGATGGTTTCCTTGCGCCCAAACAATTATTGCCCAAGGAACCAGTACAGACCCCGTCCCCAAGATAGGAAGAATGTCCACAACAACTATTAACAGTGCCAATGGAATCGTATACTTCACATTTAACAACCATAGTCCTCCATAAGCCATGATGAACGTAATTAAACTCAATAGGATTTGTGCCTTGATGAAGCCAACTGCTGCTATACTTAAATCTTGATAAACTAGCGATATCTTTTGATAGGTGGATATCTTCAAATAAAGGAATGCCTTTTTTCTTAACTTTGGCAATTCAAGACTAATTAAGAATAAAGCGATTAAATAAATTAAAAAATCAATGAAAAATCCCGGAATAAGCGTAACGAATTGCACCATATCCTGAACAAAGCCCTCTGTGAAAACCTCTAGAGCCTTGACCCCCTTTTCCATCGTTTGTTCTATTGACAGAATGAGATTTGGCGGCAATGTTTGGGAATACCGTTCCCACTGCCTTATGACTGGCAATATCGCCGTCAAATACATTTCACGTATGAATCCAGGAAATTCTTCAGAATAGACAATGATCTTCTTGATTAAAACCGAAAAGGAAAAATAAGTGATGCTCATAAGCCCGCCTACATATAAAACAAATGAAATCAATACTGCCCAAAGCCGATGCAGTTTTGCCGTTTCACCAATCATGCGGACCAATCCATCCAATAGAATGGCTGTGAGTAATGCTAAAATCAAAGCCCATGAATAGGGAATGACGATTAATATGCCTAAAAGGAAAATACCCCTCCAAAACCAGCGGAAAAAGACAGCGACATTCACTGAACAAACCCTCCTTGCACTTTCTTGTTCTCCTTATATTTATGAAACGGGGTCACATATATTTCGCTTATACGTTTTATTTTCTCAATAAAGGGAAAAAGAGTTACAAAGAGATGGAGGGATTGACATTGGATAATAAAGATAAAGAAAAGTATCTTGAAGAGCGCAATGATAAATCCAAGGCATTCAAAAAAAATCAGGAAAAACAGCTGGAACGTGATCAAGTAGTCATGCCCATTGAAGATTTACCAATTGATGAAATTAAATATGAACGACAAGAAGAAAGAAATAAAAAGGAAACAAAACACCGCTCCACCAGCGACAGGTTTTAAAGCAAAAAACCAGCCACTAAAGAGGCTGGTTTTTTGTTTGCGGGATAGCTTTGCATTCAGCTTCAAAGTGTGCTATTTGGCAGCCCTTTTCTTGAAGAAATACAGTTACCGATATGGGCATCTTTTGAATGATGGTATTTTCCATCCCCGTTTCCACCATTGCTTTTTTTATCGTATCTGCTTTTCATGGGAAACAAGTCTGTTTTCCATCAGGTTACGGGCAAAAAAATTCATTTACATGGAAAAAAATATGCGCCATCCATTATTAAGCTTCCTCTTGTCAGCTTGTATATCCTTCCCCCATTGTGAGGATTTTGCGAGTCTGGGTTCTCGATTAATTCTATTCATTCAGCCATTATCTTTCCCATTCCTGAAGTGTTTCCAAAAATAAACATTGACTGAAATAAATGATTCATTACAATAGACTTTTAAGAATTAAAGAATATAATGGACTGGTCGACCATTATAAAGGAGAATCCTATGACGAACCCTACTCAATTATTTCATCAATATTTACAAGTATCCAGATCATTAGTCAGCAAAATGAATGAACAAATTACAGCCCTTGAAATTTATCATAATCAGTGGACAATCCTAAATTATTTAAAAAACTGTGGATATTCCACAATCCCAGATATCTGTAATTACTTGGATGTAGATAATGTTATTATCACACGTTCGGTCAACAGCATGGAACAGAATAATATGATTAAACAGGTCCCTGGAAAAGATGAACAGGAAAAAAGGATCGAGCTGACTCCCCGGGGCAAAGAGGTACATACAAAATGCCTTAAAATTGCAGAGAAAATTGAAGGAAAAGCCCTGGATGGCATTACTGAAGAAGAACAGGACTTGTTTTTCCAGACGGTCCTTAAAATCCTCAATAATATAAGAAACTGAATGGGTGTCTTATATTATTGTTAAGAGAATCACGGCCTTTCCATTTTCCTGTACGAATCAAGCTATAGCCATACCTTTTTTAAAAGTCGGATTCCTTCTTCGATTTCCCTTTCGGTTAAACCACCGTACCCAATCAAAATAGTCGGCCCTTTTACGTTTTTTGAGTGATAAACCGAAGTTGGATGGACTGTAACCCCAACACTGGCAGCTTTTTGAATGAGCTCTGACTCACTCATGCCGTTTTTTACTTTTAAAAGAACGTGTAATCCTGACTTTTCACCGATTACGGCTACATGATCATGGAAGTTCTCTTCAATTGCATTCAGCAACACCTTATTCTTTTTACGATAAATCGTACGCATTTTATTCAGGTGGCGTTCCCAATGTCCATTTATCATAAAAAGACAGAGCGTTTCCTGAATAATTCTGGAAACGGTCTGTTTGTATCCTATTAACTTCTGCTGATAGTCGTAAGCCAACTCCTTGGGTAAAACCATATAGCCCACCCTGATTGACGGGATTAGCGACTTTGAAAACGTGCCAAGATAGATGACCTTTCCATTTGTGTCCAACCCCTGCAAGGATGGAATCGGTTTACCTGCATGACGGAATTCGCCGTCATAATCATCTTCAATAATATAACCCTCTTTTTCTACTGCCCAATTCAATAATTCCACCCTTCTAGTTATCGGCATGATCATGCCGGAAGGAAATTGATGGGAAGGAGTGACATAGGCAACATTCGCTGCACTCTCTTTCAAAGAGTCCACACTAATTCCACCTTCATCTAATGGAATGAAAGCCATATTGGCTCCCTCCAACCTCAGTACCTCCCTAACCCGATGAAATCCAGGGTCTTCCAACCCAAAAATCCGCTCATTTCCAAGAAGCAACCGCAGAAGATGGATGAAATACTGTGTACCTGCCCCAATGATGATTTGATCAGCGCCACAGCGAACTCCTCTCGATTGAAATAGATAGGAAGAGATCTCAGCCCGGAGCCCCCATTCCCCTTGGGGATCACCACTCATGAACATTTTTCTTTCCTGTAGATACAAAGTATTGTTTAAGCATTTTTTCCACACAGCATGCGGGAAAGAATCCATGTCCACCCGGCCATGATTGTAATCGATCATATTCCTTTCATCCTTAGGGCCCATCTTCTCTTCGGTAACATGCAACGGTTCATTCAAAGGTGAGATCGGTTCTAAATCAGCTACGTAAAAACCTTTCCTTAATTGACTTTCCACATACCCTTCTGCCATCAACTGCTGATAAGCAGTATCTACTGTATTAAGGCCTATTCCTAAATGCATGGCTAGTTTTCTTTTAGAAGGCAGTTTCATTCCTGCCATTATTTGCCCATTCTCGATTTCCGTTTTAAAGTATTTATACAATTGGACATATAAAGCTTCTTTATTCGTCTTATCTAAGGTTAGAGTGATTTCAAACATTTGGTCCTCCTAAAAAACTGGTTCCATAAATTATATCAGCCTTGGTCCTTATTATAGGACCAGGATATTTTTATAATGAAAATATCAATCAAGAGGAGGAGATTATGGAACATATCGAATTACTCGGGAAACACGTGATACTAACCCCAATGATGGAGCATCATATCGAACCGCTTTACGCTGCTTCCCTGCCACCTGAAATATGGAAATGGAGCGCAACAAAGATCTTGTCATATGAAGAGGCGATTTCCTATGTAAAGGAAGGCATCCGAGCAAGGGAGCAGGAACTTCATCATCCATTTGTCGTTATCGATCAAACTAATGATACGATAGTTGGCAGCACTAGCTTCAGAAATATTCAATTTCATAATCAGTCCCTGGAAATCGGTTCGACTTGGTATCATCCCGATAAATGGCGGACAGCCATTAACACAGAATGTAAGTACCTGCTATTGCAGCATGCTTTTGAAAAGTGGCACATGACCCGGGTTGAATTCAGGACGGACGAATTGAACAAAAGGTCGCGTGCAGCAATAGCCAGGCTCGGTGCCCTTGAAGAAGGCATTTTACGGATGGAGAAAAAACTGCAAGGTGGAAGGATAAGGAATACGGTGGTCTACAGCATTCTCGAGCACGAATGGTCCTGTGTGAAAAAGAACTTGGAAGCTTTTTTGGCAAGGTGAAGAATGAGAAAAAAAGTGCCGCTTATTTTTGGGACACTCTTTTTCTCTTGCTGTTATTTTTCAGGTGAGTCTTTATGACCCGATTCAATTTTAGTTAATGAGTCCTTTTGCCTTTTCGTGGATCGAATGAAAATGCAAACGACAATCGCAAATAAAAACAGCATTAGTAAAGTAAAAAGAAGATAAATCATATCTCCAACGAACAAGTTCATTCCCTCTAAGCAATGCGACGCGCATTTTTGTCCGTAAAGCTTTTTCGTCAAACTTGGATGATCACTGCTTAGTCTAAACTTTGTGACAATCGAATCATATCCTGACACTGAATCCCATTTTCATAAATGGCCTCGGAATAGTTTCTATTAAAAAAATCGCGATCGACCCCAGTTATTCTAAAACCGCATTTTTGGTAAAGGGCAAGCTGCCCTATCCCCGAATTTCCAGTGCCGATTTCAATCGTTTTATAACCTTGTTCCCTTGCATGGCTTATGGCGTGTTCAATCAATTGCTTTCCGATTCCTCTTCCATGATGCCGTTCATCCACTGCGATGTTCATTATCTCTATCAATTCAGGACCTTTTTGCAGCAAAACATAAACTCCGATGATTCGCTTATCCATCTCGGCAACAAAGCACGTCCCACTTCCCAAGTATGCTTTTACCAATTTCCTTGAAGGATCAGCCAAAAGCAACAAATGCATCGGCGGTGACTCATCCACCAATAATCCCCTTATCTTCATCCCCATACAAACCCTTCTCATTTTAGTTCTTCTAAAAGAAGTTCCATCAATTCTGATGCCGGAAGTTCCCTGCTCAACTTATACCCTTGCCCTGCCCACAAAGCCATCAATTCAGGATTGTTTTTTTGTCCCGCCGCTTTTCGCATTTGCATGGTCATGTGATGGACATAAGGATATGCGACGGGTGCAATGCTATCATATTCCCTTAAAAAGTGATTCACCAACCCGCGTGCCCTCCGGCCGCTGAAGGCGCGGGTAACTGAGGTCTGGGTAAAACGGGGATTTCCGAGAGCTGCCTTATGGACGGGACTTGCCCCGCTTTCGGGACAGCGAAGGAAAGCTGTTCCCAATTGTGCGGCTGTCGCTCCCGCTGCAAGCACGGCAGCGATATCCTTTCCATGCATCAGTCCACCCGCTGCAATGATTGGTAAATTCAGTTCATTTTCAATCATCCGTATTAATACTAAAAGACCGTAATCGTCTTCCGTGCCGTTTTCGAAGCTGGCTCGATGCCCTCCTGCCTCAATCCCCTGTACACATAGAACATCCGCACCTGCACCCGCCGCCCTTTTTGCTTCCTGAAGGTTGGTTACTGTCACGACAATAAGGGAACCGGCGCTTTGGAGCTCCCTTATTACATCTTCCGCAGGACAACCAAACGTAAAGCTGACGACATCGACCCGAGCCTCTTTTAATGCAGTTAGTTTATTTTCCCAATCATCATCATCACTATCGGCTTTTCCAATCTCAACCCCTACATTCTTGGCCTCCTTTTCAATTTTTTCACGATAGGCAAATAATAAAGTTTCATCCACCACTTCGTTACCTGGAACAAATACATTCACGCCAAATGGGCGCTGGGTCAAGTTACGAGTCTGCCCTATCTCGTCTTTCATCTGTTCTGCACTCTTATAGCCAGCGGCAAGAAATCCCAATCCTCCCGCATTGGATACAGAAGCCGCAAGCCGTGGAGTGGAGGCTCCTCCTGCCATCGGTGCTTGAATGATTGGATATCTCAGTAAATCTTTGAACAATCCACACAACTCCCTTTTGATTTTTACTCATGCCCTTATCATTTTTACGTTTTCTTGATATAATGATTATCTGTAAGAGATAAGTGTCTAAATGATCACCCTTTATATCTTGCAAATATAAAACATAGGTGGTAATTAAAAAATGGAAACAAAACCATATAGAGTATTACTTTATTATTTGTATGTACCTATCGAGAATCACGAAGAATTTGCAGCCGAGCATCTTGCGGCATGTAAAGCACTTGAATTGAAAGGTCGTATTCTGGTCGCCTCAGAAGGTATCAACGGAACTGTTTCAGGTACGATCGAGCAAACCAACCAATATATGGACATGATGAAAAGCGATTCCCGCTTTGCCGATATCGTGTTTAAAATAGATGAAGCTGATGGACATGCTTTCAAAAAAATGCATGTTCGTCCGAAAAATGAACTTGTCACCCTTCGTCTGGAAGATGACATCAACCCGAACCGGACGACAGGCCAATACTTGAGCCCGAAGGAGTTCTTCGAGCAAATGCAAGATGAAAATACTATCGTCCTTGATGCCAGAAATGACTATGAATTTGATTTAGGACATTTCAGGGGTGCAATCAAGCCGGAAATCACGAATTTCCGCGAACTTCCGGATTGGGTCCGTGAAAATAAACAAATGTTCGAAGGCAAAAAAATCCTTACGTATTGCACAGGCGGTATCCGCTGTGAGAAATTCTCAGGCTGGCTTGTCGAAGAAGGCTTTGAGGATGTTAGCCAGCTGCATGGCGGCATCGCAACATACGGGAAGGATCCCGAAGTCCAAGGTGACCTTTGGGATGGACAAATGTATGTATTCGATGAAAGAATTGCCGTACCCATCAACCAAAAGGAACACGTCATTGTCGGACGCGATATTTACTCCGGCGAGCCTTGTGAACGCTATGTCAATTGCGCTAACCCTGAATGCAACAAGAAAATCCTATGCAGTGAAGAGAACGAACACAAACATATGCGCAGCTGCACTCACGAATGCCGAGTGCATCCACGTAACCGCTATGTAGTCGAGCATAACCTTTCTGAAGAAGAAGTATCTGAGAGATTACAGCAAATCGAAGAAACCTTCACGGCAAAATGATTAAGCAAACCCGAATCAGTGGACATGATCCCTATTCGGGTTTTTTTATAGCCTATATCCAATTTTCCGAAGATTAAACTTGTTAACTTTCAAAACTGCCCAAACCGGAATATTACTTACATTCTTACTTCTATATCAAAATAGAAAAAACCTTCTTTATAAGCAAAAGAAAGAATCAATCCGCTAACTTCTAAAGCATAATTGTCCCTTCATGAAAAAAGCGATTCCTCTTAAAAAGAATCGCTCCTGCATCAATAATTTCAGTTTGCCTCTGCACTCACAACAATTCCGCAAGCTTGTCTATCGCCCGCATCACCAGTTTTCAAGGTATCTCCATCAGATCCTTTTTCTCCACTGGCTTCATAACGATCAGGAATATTGGCAAAGTTATCAGGATTTGCATGAACGATGACAGCCAACTCTTCTTTCTTCAGTTGGTCTATTGTCATGTTATCCAATGTTGCCGTATATTTTGCTGTCCCATCTTCTTTTACATAGAGAGGGGGCATGTCCCCTGCATGATTCGAGTGCGTTTCATCAGTTGGATTGAAGTGTCCTCCCGCTGTAGTGAAAGGGCCTTCCTTAGCACGTGCGTCACATGTTGCGTTTTCGTGAATATGGAATCCATGATAGCCTGGCTCAAGGCCTTCCAAAGTGGTCTCGATCACCACAGCATTCTCTTCCGCGGAAAAGTTTACAGTACCAAGGGTTTTACCTTTTATATCTTTAACTTCTGCTTTCACCTGCGGATCCATCTCTGTATCTGTTCCTTGTCCCACTGTATTCATATCTTCGGCATTTTTGTCGCCCTGATTTGAATCATCCGCTGAATTACATCCATACAGTAAAAAGGCAGCACACATAGGCAGCACAAATTTTTGCTTATAGTTCATGATAAATCCCCTCACTCTCTTATATGTATATTCCTCTTATTATTTACCACTATTATGGAAAAATAAACAGAAAGCGGGATAAATAGGAAAATAGATTATACCAGCGAGTAGAACCTCTTACTAAATTCACAGACAAGGATCTTATATTATAGCTTAATGGGCTCACATTTTACAAAGTGATGACACCGAAAGCAATGGCTGCAATCGTCATGATGATGGTTGTCCCAAACGCCCATTTAAATAGGAATTTTTGGTGATCCCCAAAATCCACCCCTACAAGACCAATCAATATGAATGTGGCAGGCACCAATGGCGATAATGGGAATCCTGTGGTTGAATGACCTAATAAAGCCGCCCTTCCGATTTCAACAGGGGCAATACCGAAGTTCGATGCCGTTTCACTGATAATCGGTAGAATGCCAAAGTAATAGGCATCAGGTGAAAAAATGAACCCCATCGGAATGCTCGAAAGCGCTACGACCAGTGGCAAATGTGCCCCAAGCCAATCCGGAATGATGGTTACGATTGAAGCGGCCATCGAGTCCATCATCTTCGTTTCAGTGAATACACCCGTAAATATCCCTGCAGCAAAAATGAGTGTACAGATCATTACGAAACTATTGGCATGACTTAAAATCCTTTCCTGCTGTTCTTGTGGGTTCGGAAAGTTAACCAATAACGCAATAGCAAAAGCGGAGGCAAATAGGATTTGGATTGGCAGCAATTCCATCACCAGCAATACCATCAGTAAAATCGTCAATAGCCAATTAAACCAAAATAACTTGGATGTTCCTTCAGGTGTGGTTTCAGCGGCTGCAGCCTGTTCACTTATACCAGGTGGCATGGTCCTTCCCATCGACCTGACTCCTAATCTCTCTCTTTCCTTTTTGCCAAGTACATATGCCGAAAAAAGTGTCCATAAAAGCCCGCAAATCATGACTGGAATGAGAGGAATGAATAACTCCGATACTTGAACTTGAAGGCTCGCGGCCGCTCTCACCAAAGGTCCTCCCCAAGGGATCATATTCATGACCCCCGCGCCTAAACCAACGACACAGGCCAATACGAGTCTATTCATTCCTAATTTCATATAAAGCGGTAGCATGGCCGAAACGGTGATCATGAATGTAGAAGAACCATCCCCATCCAAACCTACCAACATGGTTATTATGGCAGTTGCCATGACAACCTTTAGCGGGTCGCCTTTTACAAAACTCAGTATTTTAGCGATCATGGGCTCGAATAAACCAACGTCAATCATTAATCCAAAATATAAAATAGCAAAAACGATCATGACTGCTGTTGGTGTCACCTTTAAAATACCTGCCACCATCATATCTCCCATTTCAGATGCAAACCCGCCAATCACACCAAAAGCAATCGCCGTGAGGATAAAAGCGAC
Source organism: Peribacillus sp. CSMR9 (assembly GCF_033141925.1). NCBI lineage: Bacteria > Bacillati > Bacillota > Bacilli > Caryophanales > Bacillaceae > Peribacillus > Peribacillus sp. CSMR9. Next base: position 99,770 of record NZ_JAOPHO010000005.1, on the reverse strand, counting down.
GACTACGGATAGACGCTTTGTGATGACTAATACCAAAAACGTTAAAATCATGCTAAATCCTAAAATAGTCAACATGTAAAAAACTCCTTTAATTTGAAAATGAACGCCTTTCCTTTTATCTAATCTTTCAGAAAAATCAATATTTTCAAATTATACCATTTGCACATTCATTAAAAAACCAGTTTTTATAAGCAAAAATCAAATTCATTTAATAAATTAGTTAATTTCTGTATACTATTATTTAGGAACCCGAAGTTTTTTTCGAAGGAAAGAAGTGTTGCATGTAAAATGAATGCTCATAAAATAGCTAAACGGAATCTTTTCATCATGTGGTTCGCCAACTTCTTCATAGGCGGAAGCATGACGATGGTTCTTCCATTCATATCTTTATACATTGGTACATTCGGGGATTATTCGACCCAATATATCCAGCATTGGTCCGGATGGACATTTGGTATCACCTTTGTGACTGCCTTTTTATTTTCTCCTATTTGGGGACGGATTGGCGACCGGTATGGCAGAAAGAAAATCTTGATTGCCTGTGCCTTCGGGATGGGACTGTCCATTTTCTTGATGGGATTCGTTGAAAATGTTTGGCAGCTTTTCGTCTTAAGGATGTTCACGGGAATATTCACTGGCTTCATTTCCATGTCACAGGCCTTCATATCAACGCAGACTCCGAAAGAGATTGCCGGACGCGTACTGGGAACACTGCAAACGGGAAATATAACTGGTTCACTTTTCGGACCATTGCTTGGCGGCATTCTTGCAGACACACTCGGCTATTCAACCGCCTTTAAATTCACCTCTATCACCATTTTCATCTCTGGACTTCTTGTTTTTGCAACCAAGGAGTATCAAATGGAACGGCAAAAGGGAACAAAGTCGAGCTATACAAGCAAGGAGGTTCTCTCGCATATCATGCGGAATCCGATCCTAGTGAATGTCATGCTCATTTCGACCCTTGTTCAAGTAGCCCACTTCAGCATCCAGCCCATTCTTTCTTTATACGTTGGCGAGCTGCATGGAACTTCCAATCTTGGATTTTATTCAGGTATCGCCTTTTCTGCGGCAGGCCTAGGGAATTTATTGATGGCGCGTCACTGGGGCAAGATAGGTGATCGGCATGGACATGTGAAGATTCTTGTGCTGCTTCTTTTTCTTACTGCCACTGTCTACTTGCCTGGTGCCTTCATCAATCATTTTTGGCAGCTTGTTTTTGTACGTTTCATACTGGGCATGGCAATAGGTGGCATCATCCCTGTAAGGATTGCCTACATTCGCCAAGAAGCGCCGGTCGCAATGCAGGGGGAAGTACTTGGGTACAATACGAGCCTGCGCTTTTTAGGCAATATCATCGGACCTGCTATGGGCGGTATGGTAGCTGGTTTCTATGGATTCTCCGCTGTTTTCATCACGACCAGTACCTTGCTCCTTATCGCTGGCCTGGTCCTCTATTACGCGATGCACCGCAATCCGGAGTTGGCCAGATCACCTTAATCAAATTCGGGCGAGAAAACCTGCTTCCAGATGGAAGTCAGGTTTTTATCTGTTTAACGCACATACAGCCGTATTGCCAGATACATCTGGAGCTGGATCTTGTTTCGGTCGGATCCCGATTAAGGCAGTGATGCCGAGAACGACTACTTTATTCAATAATACATATCATCAAGCATCAGAGTTATTGTGAATGCGGAATCATCGAAGGAAACCAGAAAAGGATTTGAAGCGAGTGCACTTTCAAGCCTATCAGTTAAATAACATGCTTTGTAAAGATAGGTTCAAAAGAAATGAATCAAACTTCCTGAAGGTCATAGCTTTAGGCTAACCACTTTAATATCATCATACCCACCCATAAACTGATAAGTATTTTTTCTGCACTTCAATTTTATGTTAAGATTATTTTAGGCAAATTTTATGAAAGTAAAAGACGCAAAGCCACGGGCCTAAACCAACAACTTAGTTGTCATGGCAGCCGGGCCGCCATGATTTATCTTGATTAAATCGCTTAATCATTTATTTCGTGCCCCTTTTTAATTTGCCTAAAAATTAAAAAAAGAGGGTTATATATGTTTTTTCCAACCATTTATTCAGCTGCTACGGATGAGAGACACATAGTTAAAGATAAAAATACATGTGCATGCGGCACAAGATATAATGTATTCGCAATGTTGACAAGAAGCGACCTTCGAAAGATCAGGTTCAAGCATTATAAAGAAGTGACATGTCCAAAATGTAAATCCAGTATCCTTGATAAGGAATAGCCACTTAACACTGCCCTCTACGAAGTAAGTGAAAGGGAAAATATCGTTCCGGTAAGTAAAGCTTCCTTACCTTATGCCAATCAAGTTAAGGCACAAAATCGACATAAAAAAAGATCCTTCAAGGACTTTTATCATTGTCTTAAAAGGTGTACGGTCGGACTATAATTGGCTCGATTGGTATAAACCGTGCAGTTTATCAGCAATCATCAGATTCAATCGTGTTTTCTGCATCTTCTAAAACCCTGTCCGGAATGTCATGGCTCCGTTCCATTCGGTAACGCAATGCACTGCGGTGTTTGAAAAGTGAAATCCATAGTATTTTTGAATTTCCGTTATTGAATAGGTAGACACTTAATGTACCCATCAGATTTGCTCCCCCCTTCGGCATGTGCAGGGTCTTTCAAATTATCCAAGAGCTTGTAAGAGCCCAATTCGTCAAAAATGGCCAAGCTATTTTTTTGGAAATCTAGTTCTGCTGAATTTATAAGCATGCATGCCCTGTTTATAGACCTAATAATAATCCTCCAGCTTAATGGTGGTGCCCATCCCAATATGTAGCGCCAAGGAAAGCTTATTGAAAATAGCTGTCCATTAAGATAATGATATATCTCCTCCTATACGGGGTTGCGAGTTCACTTTCCCTTCCACGGATACCATCATATCATCGCTTTTAGTCATGATGATTTCCTTATTAAGATACAGTTGTTCTTTCATATGATCCCATTCCAAGGCTTTTTCTGCCTGCCTTACAATCAGGTTCCGATGGTTAAGCAGTGACTCCTCTTCCAGTTCCACAGCCCCAATGTAAATCATTTCCGCAGTCTTGAGAAACACTACCAACAGAACCGGCAACTGAAACCCACCCGATTTTTCAGTGAAAGGGAAATAGGCATGTAATTCATTCTCCCCCCATTACCGTAATCGTTTACTAAAGTTTTGGGGATCCTATCGAAGGGCTTTGTAAACAAACATAGTTTACCGATCCTTAGTATAGATAAATCGAGGCATCTTCAGCCCTGGTCCCCCAACATGAAAGCTCAAGCACTTTTTGCCCCAATGCTTCCTTCTTTAGGCATGAATAGTCCTGGAAATATCCATATAGATAGAAAGAAGGTCACATGCTATAATTTAGTGCGTTAACAATGAAAGTAACACACATATATAAAAGTAAGAAGGAGTGTTTCTTTGAATACATCAGCATACAAACAGGAATGGTTCGGTAACGTTCGGGGGGATGTTCTTTCCGGAATTGTCGTTGCCTTGGCATTGATTCCAGAGGCGATTGCCTTTTCGATCATTGCTGGTGTTGACCCAATGGTAGGTCTATATGCCTCATTCTGCATTGCCATCGCCATCTCATTTTTCGGCGGAAGGCCGGGAATGATATCGGCTGCCACTGGAGCAATGGCACTCGTAATGGTCGATCTTGTTAAAGATCACGGTTTGAACTATTTACTTGCTGCAACTATATTGACTGGTTTGCTGCAAATTTTACTAGGGGTTTTAAAAATCGGGAAATTAATGAAGTTCATCCCGAAGCCGGTCATGACTGGTTTTGTGAATTCTCTAGCCATCTTGATTTTCACGGCACAGCTTACCCATTTCGTGGGCGAATCATGGATCATGTATCTCATGACAGCCATTTCATTAGCTATCATTTATCTTTTTCCGCTGATCACGAAAGTCATACCTTCACCACTTGTCGCCATCATATTCATGACAATCGTTGCAGTTACCACGGGAGCTACGGTGCGTACGGTTGGGGATATGGGGCAATTGACTGAAGCCCTTCCGATGTTCATGCTTCCAGACATCCCTTTGACCTTCGAAACTTTGGCGATCATTTTCCCTTATTCCATAGCCCTTGCGTTTGTCGGGTTGCTTGAATCATTATTGACCGCTCAAATAGTCGATGAGATGACTGACACGGACAGTAATAAAAATAAGGAAGCCAAAGGCCAAGGGATTTCGAATATCATTGCCGGATGTTTTGGCGGAATGGCAGGATGTGCGATGATCGGCCAATCCGGTATCAACATTAAATCGGGAGGAAGGGGCCGGCTTTCCACTTTTGTAGCTGGCGCATTTCTTATGGTATTAATCGTGGTATTGAATGATGTCCTTGTTAAAATACCGATGGCTGCCCTTGTCGCAGTCATGATCATGGTTTCAATCGGGACCTTTGACTGGTCTTCCCTAAAGCGGCTCACTAAAGCTCCAAAGACGGATGCAGCAGTGATGATCGTGACGGTCCTCATTGTTCTTTATACACATGACTTATCTAAAGGGGTATTTGCTGGAGTGCTCTTGAGCATGATTTTCTTCTCGGCTAAAATTTCTAAAGTGGCTGTTGAGAAAACGGAAGACATCCATGCTAAGAAAATCATTTATCGTATCAGCGGACAAATATTTTTCGCTTCGGTTCAGGACTTTGTTTCTAAGTTCGATTTCAAGGAAAAAGCCGAAACGGTCATCATCGATTTTTCCCATTCTAAAATATGGGATGCTTCTGCAGTCGGTGCTGTTGATACGGTTGTCCTTAAATATCAGTTTCAAGGTACACCTGTCCAGGTGCAAGGCCTGGACGAGGAGAGTTCGTTATTGCTTGAAAAACTCGCCACCTCAGAAAGTAAAATATCTTGAAAAAGTATAATTCTGCTGAATAGAAACTTTTCAAACCGACAAAATAGATAACATGAAATATTTCCTTTTGAAAGGAGCGAAAAGCATGACATCCGATCAGGATTATACAGCAGCGAATCTGTCACCAGATTTATTGAATGAACTGAAAAGCTTTGAAAGCAAACTTGGCGAGGAAGCCAATAAAGAACTGATTGTCATCGCCTATGAAAAAGAAAAGGAAACCTTAAATTAAAAAAAAAGACTCAAACACCTTTAAATGGATGGTTGAGTCTTTTTTTAATGTACAGAAAAGGGGGCCCAAAGTATTGAATGGGCACCCCTTTTCCAATATTATTTACTGAATACGTCCGTTAAAACCGGAACGATTTGTTTTTTACGCGATACAACGCCCTCTAAGACGGCAATGTTATTGTTTAATGAAACGTCATATGCCTTTTCCACTGCATCAGCCGCTTTTCCAAGAGCCAAGGCCACAGAATCATTGGTCAAGATATCCGTTACGACGAATAGGAATAAATCCAATTCCTTCACAGCGATGACCGATTCAATGGCTGCTTCTATTTCAGCTTGCTTAGCAAGAACTTCGTTCGGATCTACAGCATTGACCTGAGCTATCTCCACTTTAGCCATTCCCATGGAGAATTCTTTTGCATCAAGAGTGATTAACTGGGCAATCGTCTTGTCGCTCAAGTCAGCTCCCGCCTTCAACATTTCCAAGCCATATGTTTCAGCGTTTACTCCCGCAATATCAGCCAGTTCCATAGCTGCTGCAACGTCTTGCTCTGTGCATGTCGGGGATTTGAACAATAAAGAATCGGAAATTATGGCAGATAGCATAAGTCCGGCGATCGCTTTAGGGACTTCAATGCCGTTTTCTTTATAGATTTTATTTAAAATGGTTGCCGTACAGCCAACTGGCTCCGCACGGTAATATAAAGGATCGCTTGTTTCAAAGTTAGCGATACGGTGATGGTCGATAACTTCCAACACACGGACTTGGTCAATATCTTCTGCACTTTGCTGGCGTTCGTTGTGGTCGACCAGGATCACTCCATCCGCTTCCCCTGCCACTTTTTCCACAAGGCGGGGAGCTTCGAATTTGAATTGGTCCAACGCATATTGAGTTTCACCATTCACTTCACCCAGACGAACTGGTTCAGCGTTGATACCTAGTTGCTTTTTAAGATCTGCATAAGCGATTGCTGAACAGATTGTGTCTGTATCCGGGTTTTTATGTCCAAAAACTAATACTTTTTCCAAGATTTTAACCCCTTTTTCATAAATATTTTTCCGCGAATCCCCTCATCGCAATAAGGGAGAGCCACCTTTACTATACACTTTATTTTAACACAAAATCCCGTAAATTCAGTGCTCAAATTACCCATTCCCCAATAAAATCTTTCATTCTCAATCCCTCTACCTTCACTTTGTCAATAGATAAGGGTTGGTTTTTCTCAAATATATTAGTTGAATTATCATCGTATATGGCTTACGATAATATAAGCAGAAATACTAGATATTGATTACACAAACAATACCAATAACTATATATAGAATATTTTATAATCCAAGGTGCCAGTGATGGCTGAAAAGGGAATCCGGTGTAAACCCGGAACTGTCCCCGCAACTGTAAATGTGACGAAATGAGAAACCACTGTATAGCTCTCTCTATACGGGAAGGACTCAAAGTAGGATGATCATGAGTCAGGAGACCTGCCTTGATTTTTTCATGTTTCTTATTCTTCGGGGATTGAGATGATGAAACGATAGTATAATGGCTATTTTTTCATGGTTCTTTTATTCTATCGTTTGATCCGCTCAATCCATTTGGGCGGTTTTTTTATTTTAGCGGAAGTTTACAAGGAGGATTATTAATGACTCAAACATATAACTCTACCATAAGCGAAAATGACACCGAAACGAATTCAATCCAGCTTGAGATGTTATCAAAGGAATTCGAAGGCCGTCTCGATATGGAAAAGTTCAAAAAGCGTTTTATAAAATGGCTTGATCGCAAAAGTGACTCAACCGATGAACAGGCATCAAAAAAACTGATTCAGCTCGCTCTTGAAAGTGTGGATATAGATGCTCCCGATTGGACATTCGTTGCTGCAGCAGAACTATTGAATACGATGTATAGGGATGCACAGGCAAATCGAGGTTATGAAGGCATGAGTTATGGCCCATTCTATGAACTGATCACGGAACTCTCGCAACTTTCAGAAGGCCAGCGTTATCCCATTTATAAATCAGAACTGCTAGCTTCTTATACGAAAGCGGAAATTGAGGAATTGGGTTCGGTGATCGACCCGGAAAAGGATAAATTATTTTCTTACATAGGCATCTACTTATTAAACGATCGCTACCTAGCCCGCCCCAAAAAAGACAAGGTCTACGAACTGCCTCAAGAGCGCTTCATGATCATCGCGATGGAAATCATGCGAATGGAAAAAACGGAGCATCGTCTTCAACTAATAAAAGAAGCTTACTGGGCTATGTCCAACCTTTATATGACTGTTGCGACGCCTACTCTATCCAATGCAGGTAAAACGCATGGACAGTTAAGCTCTTGTTTTATCGACGCAATTGAAGATTCCATTGACGGCATCTATCTATCTAACTACGATGCCGCAAAAGTATCAAAATTCGGCGGCGGTGTAGGTCTTTACGTTGGTAAGATTCGTTCGCTTGGTTCTGATATCCGAGGTTTCTCTGGAAACAGTTCCGGCACGACTCCCTGGATCCGGCTATTCAACCAGACAGCTGTCAGTGTCGATCAATTGGGGCAACGTAAAGGTGCCATCGCGATTTACTTGGATGCCTGGCATAAAGATATTATGAGCTTTCTTGATTTGAAGACGCAAAACGGGGATGACAGATTAAAAGCCCATGATATTTTTACAGGTGTATGTATTCCTGATTTGTTCATGGAGGCTGTACGCGACAGAAAAGAATGGTATCTTTTCGATCCGCATACCATCAAACAAACCCTTGGATTCTCACTTGAAGATCTTTATGACGAGAAGAAAGGCGAAGGAAGCTTCAGGAATCATTATGCACTTGCTGTCGAGGCCGCAGAAAATGGTACACTTCCAAACTATAGCTTTGAAAAAATCAATGCGATGGACATCATGAAAAGCATCATGATTTCTCAATTAGAAGAAGGCGTACCATATATGTTCTACCGCGATGAAGTGAACCGGAAGAATCCGAATAAACATAAAGGCATGATTTATTGTTCTAACCTTTGTACGGAGATTGCTCAAAACTTAAGCCCTTCGACGATCACGGATGAATATGAAACAGAAGATGGAGATGTCGTTGTGGTCCGTAAAAGCGGCGATTTCGTTGTCTGCAACCTATCATCCATTAACTTGCCCCGTGCGGTGAGCAGCGATGTTTTGGAGAGGTTAATTCCCATTCAGATCCGGATGCTGGATAACGTCATTGATGTCAATAATCTTCCGGTCAAGCAAGCATCCATCTCGAACAAACGTTACCGGGCAATTGGTTTAGGAACGTTTGGATGGCATCATTTACTTGCCACTCAGAATATTTATTGGGAATCGGATGAGGCTGTTCACTATGCCGATGCTTTATACGAAAAGATCGCTTACTTAACAATCAAAGCATCCAACGAGTTGGCCAAGGAAAAAGGATCATACCCATATTTCGAAGGATCGGATTGGCATACAGGGGAATATTTCGAACTTCGTGACTATACAGATCAAAAATGGATGGATTTAAAAGCAGATGTGCAGCAACACGGTACCCGTAATGGATATTTAATGGCTATTGCCCCCAATTCATCGACTGCTAAAATCGGTAATTCAACGGATGGAATCGATCCTTTGTATGAAATTGAATTTTACGAGGAAAAGAAAAACTTCAAATTCAAGGTGACCGCACCAGGATTGACGCCAAATACGTATGAATATTATAAAAAGACCCGCTTTAATTTGGACCAACTGGAGAGCATCAGGCAAAATGCAGCCCGCCAACGCCATATTGACCAAGCAATCAGCTTTAATCTGTATGTACACAACACAATCAAAGCGAAGGTCCTATTGGATATCCATTTAACGGCGTGGGAATCCGGGTTGAAATCAACGTATTATGTTCGTTCGACTTCTTCCGAATATGACAATGCCTGCGAAAGCTGTTCTAGTTAACGACGATCATAACCTTAGTAATCTATTCTTAAAGGAGTTTTCACGAATGACCAATCATATAAAAAAGATCCGGATGCTGGAACCAACGCATCCAACTAAAGCGACCGGTGTTTTCAAAGGAGAAGCTTCAGGCTTTCTCCTTTGGAACGATATTCAGTATGAGAAATTCTATGATACCTATACACAGCTCATCAATAACTTTTGGAAGCCTTCAAGCGTGAACATGATTCAGGATAAAAAGCAGTGGGGAGAATTGGACGAAGATATCCAGGACGCTTTTCTTGATATCCTTACGATGATTGCTGGAATGGACAGTCTACAAACGCCTACTTTAGTAGAAATCCTTCGGTACATAAAGGATCCTGCGGCAAAAGCTATCCTGGCAAACATGGCCCAGCAGGAATCCATCCATAATGAATCCTATTCCTATATCCTTGCTTCCCTGATACCGGTAGGCAAGCAAAAACAGCTTTTCGACCGCATTAAAGAACATCCGGAAGTGATTAAGCGTAATCAACCGATCGTGGATGCCTATCAAAAGTTCGTGGACGATCCAAGCCCTCAGCATTTATTCGAGGCACTGATCCATTCAACGAACCTCGAAGGGATTTATTTCTACCTGGCTTTCGCCTTCTATTATAATTTAGGACGCCAGAACCTTATGACCGGCTCGGCTACGATGATATCCTATATCCATCGCGATGAAATGGTCCATTTCGATTTCATTGGCATGCTCGTTCAAATCTTGATGTATGAATATCCAGAGTTAAATAATGAAGAAAACACGAAATTCATCTATAAAACGATTGAAAAAGCCGTCGAACTCGAAAAGGAATGGTCTGAATATATGCTTGAAGATATCCAAACCAAAGCCGATCTCGATTTGGAAGAGTTCAACGAATATATCGAATATATCGCCAACAAACGGCTTCGCATGCTAGGCCTTGAAAACTTGTATAAAGAGTATAGTGAAAACCCGATGCCTTGGATCAAAACGTTCGATGATGAATCCATCGGCCTTACCAAAACCGATTTCTTCGAACAGAAGTCAAGGACCTACAGTCAAGTAAATGCCAGCAATGGATTCGATGAGCTATAAAATCGCCATTGTCTATCATTCTGCTGGAGGAAATACAAAAGCTCTTGCTGAAGCCATCGCTTCCCTATTACCTGGAGCTGGACTATATCAACTGCATGAATTCGATTTAGGTACATTGCCCGATTACGATGCATTGATCGTCGGTACCTATACATGGGGAAATGGAGAGCTTCCTGCCAAATCAGCAGCCCTTTACAAAGAACTGGAACAGTTGCCTATTGCTCATCTGAAAACGGGAGTCTTCGGCACTGGTGAAACCAACTATAATCATTTTTGTGGGGCGGTCGATCATTTCCGGGACATGTTATTCGCCAAAAGCCAGTTAGCGGTGACACTGAAGATAGAACAGATGTATCAAGAATCAGACTTGCCCAGACTTCAAAAGTTCGCCTCACTATTCCAGAACTGATTGAAAGGGATATGCGTTTTCGCATATCCCTTTCAGTATTTTTTTAAAATTTGTCTCCCTATATCATAGCAGCGGTAAGCATGAAGTATAATGGAATAAAAAGGGGATAATATCCAATGACTGAAAATTTAACCCAGTTCCTGCCTATCCTGTTTATGTTAGTGCTTGTCGTATTCGTTATATTCATCGTTTTTTACCTGGCAGGGCATTTTAATCGTTCTAAACGGATCGAGGAAAAATTGGACAAAGTATTAAGGGAAATGGCCGAAAAAAAAGAAGAATAAACGTGGTTTCCCTTTTAGGGGAAAATAAAAAGACTCCAGTATCGGAGTCTTTTTTTATATGCGTTCAATTATTTTTGAACGTTAGCTGCTTGTGGTCCACGAGCGCCTTGCTCGATTTCGAAAGAAACTTCTTGGCCTTCTTCAAGAGTTTTGAAGCCTTCGCCTTGGATAGCTGAGAAATGTACGAATACATCGTCTTGGCCTTCAACTTCGATGAAACCGAAACCTTTTTCTGCGTTAAACCATTTTACTTTACCTTGTACCATGATAGTTCCTCCTGTGTTTGGAAAAATCCATTTTATTACTATTTTTGGTTCTGGATAATGTTTCAAGAGGAATCCTATAACAGTAAATCCTTCTATCAAACTTATTCCGAACAAAAATAATTACTCATATTATATCATGGAAAATCCAAAAAAAACAAGATTATCGCAGTAATTCCACCGACAAATTATCCTAAAATTCTACATTTTCCGCTTCTTGCTTTGACGGAAACCTTCGTCCAATAAGTAGCGCTCCGCCTCTACTGGACTCTCGAAACACTCCTCAAGATTCGAGCCTGAATACACGTTCCAAAGCTGATCTTCCCTTTCAAGTGAAAGCTCTTGCTTTTCACGGCCAATCCATGTTCCTTCCACCCTAGCGAACTCGTTTTCCTCTTCTTCGATTTCAACAGGAGGTTCAGAAAGATAATCCATGCTTTTTTGAATCAATTCTTTTAATTCCGCTTCATTATAGTCACGTATATTGATAAATCCTTTACGGTCAGTATCTTTTTTTCTCATATGGCCAGCGTAAACGAATCCATTTCCATTGGGATGCAAATGCTGAACGACTATCTTTTTCTCCTGGACACTTTCTGGGTAATGGAAATTCACACGCCCCAATGAAACGTCTTTTCGCTGTAATTCCGGAAAAGTTTCAATGATGCTCAATTTTTCTTCAAATGTTAACAAATTTCTTCCTCATTTCATTAGTTCATATTGTTTGTCGATTATAACACAGACTGATAAGAAACAATAATCTCCCTCTTCCTTTATAATGTAATGAAAGGAAGTGATATGATTTGATCATGAAAATTCGGGACTTGGATTCCGATTTTGGCCAGCAGCTTTTTAAACTTCAAAAAAAATCCTATACGGTGGAAGCGGATTTGATCGGCTTTGCCGATATCCCTCCTTTATTGGAAACATATGAACAATTCATTCATTGTAATGAATCGTTCATATGCTTTTTAGAAGGTGATGCCTTAGCTGGAGCGATATCCTATACAATAGAAAATAGACTAATGCGGATTTGCAGAATGATCGTCCATCCCGCTTATTTTCGTCAGGGTATTGCGGATGCCCTTTTGAATGACCTTCAATTACAAGGCGGCTGGGAAAAGATATCCGTTTCGACCGGTAAAATGAACCTGCCTGCACGGAAGCTATATGAAAAAAACGGCTTTACCCATAAAGAAGACATAGAAGCCGCACCTAATCTTTTCATAAGCATATTTGAGAAACAGCATTCATTTTATGTACGTCACGACAAAAAGCATCATGAATGAGATGACGATGATCACAGCAACCCATAGCCAGGCCAATGTCATATTCCCGGAGTCCATGGCGACATATATCGCGGTTGGTATGGTTTGTGTCTGTCCGGGGATGTTTCCGGCAAACATTAGTGTCGCCCCGAATTCCCCCAATGCACGTGCAGAACTCAATATGGCACCTGTGACGATGGATCTGACTGCCAATGGAAGGGATACAAAAAGGAACAATCTCCACTCGCCCGCCCCGTCAACTCTTGCTGCATTTTCGATTTCTTCATCAATACCTTCAAAGCCTGTTTTAGCGGATTGGTACATAAGCGGAAAAGCTACCACGGTGGATGCAATAACCGCCGCCCACCAAGTGAACATTAGGGGCTGATCAAAAACCCTTTCGATGAATTGGCCTGGCATTCCATTCTTCCCAAAAATCACAATCAATAAAAAACCTACGACAGAAGGTGGCAAAACGAGCGGCAATAAAAATGCTGTTTCCAACAGGACTCTTCCCCTGAATTGCTTTTTAGCCATCATTCGCGCCAGGATAATCCCAAAAATGAAAACAAGGATACCCGCTAGTCCCGCCACCTGTATCGATAGCCTGACAGGTGACCAAAAATCCCCTGTCATGGTATTATCCGCACATCCATGTAAAATATCAGCCTATGCAGGTCCTTGATCGGCCATATCACCGAATCGTTTTTTTTTTCATTAAAGGCAGATTGCATTTCATTTTCTCCCTTTCCTTTTGAAATAACTATTAAGTTTATTTTTCTTGACATCTTGCTGACACATAGGAACGTTAAAGTAAGAGTATCACAAATATAAAAATAATTTCATCCAATAAACTTTTAATTTTGAAGGAGTCGATTTTAAATGGTAACAATTTATACTACTCCAAGCAGTTTAGCCTGTCGTAAAGCAAAAGCTTGGCTTAAGAAAAACGAAATTTCCTACAATGAACGCAACCTATATTCCCAACCTCTTTCTATTGAAGAAATAAAAGAGATTTTACGTAAAACGGAAGGCGGAACAGATGAAATCATCTCAACCCGTTCCAAAAAATTCAAAAGCCTGAATATCGATATAAATAGTACACCACTTAATGATCTTTGCAAGCTTATTCAAGATAACCCGGATTTACTTCGCCGTCCGATCATTTTCGACTATAAGAACTTGCATGCTGGATATAACGAAGAAGAAATGGGACGTTTCCTTCCAAGGCAGGTCCGTCATGTACAGTTATGGCATGCAATCAGCCAATTGGCTTAATCAGTTAGCATGTACACAGTACCATAAAAAGGGTTGTCCGATAATGGACAACCCTTTTTTTATATCTGATCCGCTTTCTCTATAACGATCGTGAAGGTGGTGCCTTGTTCATTGCTTTCCTTAAGCACAAGATCTCCCTTTTGCGCTTTTGCTAGCATCTTACTGAATGGCAGTCCCAGACCTAAACCGCGTACCTTCTACTTTTTGTTTTCACCTCAAGAATGGTTCAAACACATACTGTTGTTCATGTACAGGAATTAAAATAACTTTCAAGTTTATTTTTCTTGACATATTGCTGACACAAAGAAACGTTAAAGTATGAGTATAACAAATACACAAAAATAATTTCATTCCATAAACATTAACACTTTGAAGGAGTCGATTTTATATGGTAACAATTTATACTACTCCAAGCAGTTTAGCCTGTCGTAAAGCAAAAGCTTGGCTTAAGAAAAACGAAATTTCCTACAATGAACGTAATTTATATTCACAACCACTTTCTATTGAAGAAATTAAAGAGGTTTTACGTAAAACAGAAGGCGGTACAGATGAAATCATCTCAACCCGTTCTAAAAAATTCAGAAGCTTAAATATCGATATAAATAATACACCATTAAATGATCTTTGTAAGCTTATTCAAGATAACCCGGATTTACTTCGCCGACCAATTATTTTTGACCATAAGAATTTACATGCCGGTTATAACGAAGAAGAAATGGGACGCTTCCTTCCTAGAAAAGTACGTCATGTTCAATTATGGCGTGCAATCAGCCAACTGGATTATCAACCATCCCACATCGGTGCATAATAAGAGGGTTGTCCATTAAAGCGGACAACCCTTTTTTCTATATCTGATCTGCTTTCTCTAAACTAATAGTAAACGTCGTCCCTTGTTCATTACTTTCTTTCAGCACAAGATCTCCCTTTTGCGCTTTGGCAAGCATCTTGCTGAATGGCAGTCCTAAACCTAAACAACGTATCTTAAGCTTTTTGTCTTCACCTCGATAAAACGGTTCAAACACATACTGTTGTTCATGTACAGGAATTAAAATAATTTTTAAGTTTATTTTTCTTAACATATTGCTGACACAAAGAAACATTAAAGTAAGAGTATCACAAAAACAAAAATAATTTCATCCAATAAACTTTTAATTTTGAAGGAGTCGATTTTAAATGGTAACAATTTATACTACTCCAAGCAGTTTAGCCTGTCGTAAAGCAAAAGCTTGGCTTAAGAAAAACGAAATTTCCTACAATGAACGCAACCTATATTCCCAACCTCTTTCTATTGAAGAAATAAAAGAGATTTTACGTAAAACGGAAGGCGGAACAGATGAAATCATCTCAACCCGTTCCAAAAAATTCAAAAGCCTGAATATCGATATAAATAGTACACCACTTAATGATCTTTGCAAGCTTATTCAAGATAACCCGGATTTACTTCGCCGTCCGATTATTTTCGACTATAAGAACTTGCATGCTGGATATAACGAAGAAGAAATGGGACGTTTCCTTCCAAGGCAGGTCCGTCATGTACAGTTATGGCATGCAATCAGCCAATTGGCTTAATCAGTTAGCATGTACACAGTACCATAAAAAGGGTTGTCCGATAATGGACAACCCTTTTTTTATATCTGATCCGCTTTCTCTATAACGATCGTGAAGGTGGTGCCTTGTTCATTGCTTTCCTTAAGCATAAGATCTCCCTTTTGCGCTTTTGCTAGCATCTTACTGAATGGCAGTCCCAGACCTAAACCGCGTACCTTCAACTTTTTGTTTTCACCTCGATAGAATGGTTCGAACACATATTGTTGTTCATGTTTTGGGATTCCCCGGCCACTGTCCAGTACATCAATGCAGATTCGTTCTTCACCCGTTTCATAAAGGTGAATCACTATTTCCCCGTTGCCATCAAGTGCATGCCTGGCATTATTCAAAAGGTTAATGACGATTTGCTGCATCCGCAATGAGTCAATTTGACCAAAGACCGGTTCATCAGGAACTTTTATATCAAAAGCGAACGCTTGATCATCCTGGGTCACTTGCCAGCGATAGGCGATTTCCTTGATGAATATATTGATATTCTCTTTCTGCACCCGAATTTTAAAAGCACCTGCCGATATGGCATTATAATTAAGTAAATCCTCTATCATACCTTGTAGACGTTGAGTTTCCTTTAAAGAAATATCGAGGAATTCCTTACTTTGCTCTCCCGTAACGACATCATCCTTAACCGCTTGTATAAGTCCGCTAATGGAAGTGACTGGCGTTTTCAAATCATGGGTTACACCTGCAAGCAATTCCGCCCGCAACTTCTCCATGACCTTCAATCGATTGGTCATTTCCTTAAACGATTCTATCAGTTCATAAATTTCTTCTTCCTTGATTTCCTCTTCCTCTTTGAAATGGATATCATAGTTGCCTTCTCGAACCTGGACAGCGGCGTTAGCTACATCTTGGATTGGCCGCGAAATCTGCCTGGAAAGAAAATAAATGACTCCCGTCCCCAGAACTAGAAGGCCTCCAATCATGATCGCCAACAAGCCATGATCTTGGTTGATTTCCTTCAATGCCCCTTCTTCCTGTGCAATGACGACCCAACCTCTCGTCTCATCGTTAAACGTAATGGGGGATTTGACGACATATACTTTGTTGTCGGAAATCTTGACCTTCTGGACTAACTCCCTATTTTTCATAATGACGTCTGGGAGTTTATTATCATCCGGATCGATATACAATTGAGGCATCGTATAAATGATGCTGGCTTCAGGGTCGACAATATAGATGATTGGCTGTTGGTTCAGATGAAGGATTTTCTCCCTTTCCTCAACAATCTCCGAAAGGACCGGACCAACGACAATCTGACCATTTTCCTTTATCGCCCGATCGGATGTTTCATCAGCTAAGTACTTAAGCAGGCTAAGCCTATATTCCAAAGCTGTTTTTTCCATCCACCACAAGGAAAAAACAGACAATAATATCAAACCTGAAATCAAGGTCAATACGTATCTCTTAGTCCAATAGCGTTGTAAAGTGGTTCTTTTTTTAGTTTTCATAGACACTCAATTGATACCCCAATCCACGCAATGTTTTTATTTCCCCCTCAGTTACAGGCCATGCATCTATCGCCTTCCTGATTCGTTTGATAGCCAGGTCCACCGCACGGTCACTGCCATCATAATCCATGCCCCACACTTGATCGAGCAGCTGTTCTCTCGTGAAAATTTGATTAGGGTGCTTTGCGAAAAAAATGAGCAGCGACAAATCACGCGGCGTCAAGTTAATTTCTTCCCCATCCAAATGCACCATATAAGACTGATCATCGATGGTTAAACTCCCAAACTCATGTACATGATCACCTTCTGCAACAACCGATGAGGATCTTCTTAAAACGGCATGCACCCGGGCCACGACTTCTTCGGCAACAAATGGTTTGGAGATGTAATCATCCGCACCTGACTTAAATCCCGATAATCTGTAATCGACATCGGTAAGTGCAGTCAACATGATAACCGGACATGTATCTTCCTCCCGTATTTCCTTCAATATATCCCAGCCTTCCTTACCAGGCAGCATGACATCAAGCAGGATAAGGTCTGGCTCTGTTTCTTCAAAAACCGGAATGGCCTTTAGTCCATCGTATACTTGGACTACATTAAAACCTTCACGCTCCAAATATGCTTTCAATACCATGGATATGGCAATTTCATCTTCTACTACAAGAATTTTCTTCATATAAGGATTCCTCCTTCCTGAATTATAGTTGAACAATTTTGTATATGCTAATTATTAAAATCATCAGAGCTTTTTCCCTCAATCTTACCCTTTTAATGTGTCAGGATTATGTTCGCAGTAAAATTCACCGATGTTTTTACTTAGTATTTTCCATAACTTATTATCTACAATCATCTCGATTCATTTTAACAGGATTGGCTTCTAAATATTCTGTAAAAGTCTTATGGAAAGGGATATAAAGTTGCTTGTACAAACCACTCTTAAGAGGCTGACTCAAACATGAGCCAGCCCTTTTCAATTACATGTCTCATGTGGATTCGGACAGCCTACTTCCTGTCTTTCCACTTGAATCGTGCTATGTTCAATGCCAAACTGATCGTGAAGAAGTTTTTGCGCTTCTGCTAAAACTGCATCGTGATTACCGCTCGCATCTATGACAACATGGCAGCTCATTGTCAAAAAACCAGAGGTGATCGTCCAGATATGGAGGTCATGGACTTCGGAAACACTGGCCAATTCCAGCAAGGATGCTTTCACTTCATCCATATCGACTTGGTCGGGTGTGCCCTCCATTAAAATATGGAAAGAATCCCTCACTACCCTAATACCACTGATAATAATTAAAACCGCAACTATGACGCTCGCAATCGGATCTGCTATTCCCCAATCGAAAAAATAAATCAAGAGCGCGGCAGCAATTGCACCTACCGATCCAAGCATATCACCAATTACATGTAAAAAAGCACTTCGTACATTCAAATTGTCTTCCTTATCTCCGCTCATTAAAATCCAAGCCGCAATGATATTGACCAGTAAGCCGATGATTGAAATCATTAGCATTCCCAAGCTTTGCACCTCAGGGGGATCCACGAACCTCTTAATTGCCTCTATGAAAATGAATACGGATATAACGATCAAGGTCAATCCATTCAAGCAAGCAGCAATTATTTCAAAACGTTTATATCCATACGATTTCGACGATGTCGCTTTCCTTTCCCCCAACCTTATCGCTGTATAACTAAGTCCTAAAGCTGCCGCATCGCTAAGCATGTGACCTGCATCCGACAGTAAAGCCAGACTATTTGTCATGAATCCCCCAATAACCTCGACTACCATAAATGTTGAGATTAATAAGAAGGATGCCAACAATGCTTTTTTATTATTAGAATGATGGTGGTGTCCGTGCCCATGTTCATCGGAGTGACCATGATGATGTCCCATGCCATTCCTCCTCTCGGATTTGAAACTTATATATAGTATGGGATAAATCCAGAATGGTTTCAAATGATTCAGTTCGCGGTTCACTGCTGTAATAAGAGTGCAGAAAATAGGTTGGCCGTGACCGTTTTGTGTAAATCAAGAATCTGCCTTCAACCATTTTAAAGTAAAAATAAACGCTACAGAGAATTCTGCAGCGTTTTTTCCAGTTTACCCTTCCTCTTGCATCGTATCATCGACAATGGCGTATAAATCTTTATTAAACAATTCATTATTACAGACAAGATTGTGCCGTTCCCTAACTTCTTGCTCTTGACTTACCTGTTCTTTTTCCTTCATACCCTACCTCCAGCTTCATCATGTTTTGCTATTATCGTATCCCCAGGCATGTACCTTTATGCTCAACACTTCCCCATATTTCATCAATTATTAACGTATTAGGCCTGTTGTCCGCCATGGAAGGCCCGGATAATGAATTCATGCTCGGGAACTTGTAAGCTTTTATACGATAACAGGAACGATGAATTATCATAGTTTACTTTTTCAAGCTTAACCTGTATACCTTTACTTTCAATCGTAACAATGGCATAAGGAGCAACTGGTTCACCATTACAGCCAAGAGATCCTGGGTTAAGGAATATCGTTCGGTCATTTCTAAAAAGATGGATAGGGTGATGATGTCCAAATCCAATTAAATCGTGATGATGATCTTTAAATAGCATTTCTAAGTTATTTAAATTCGGTTCAACGATTTTACTAAAAGGATTATGGCTTATGTGCTCATCCAATTTCTTCGATTCCATGTGATAATGTGTGAAGTAAACGGAGTGATCATTAATGATATGCTGTATGGTACGAGGCAATTTCTCCAGTTTGGTTATGAAATTCCGATGCATTCTTTCAGCTATCCATTCATGATGCTCCTTTACATGAATATGACCGTCCGGATGCGGCTCCCCGTTAATGATGGCCAGGACCGCTTCATCATGATTTCCAGTTATCATCGACAAATCATTTCGTGCAAATAATAGCTCAAGGACTTCATTTGTATCCGGGCCAATCCCAACCATATCTCCTAAACAATAGATATGATCTATATCGTCCCTTTGATCAATAACTCTTAAAACGGCTTTTAACGCTGAAGCATTACCATGCACATCCGTTATAATGGCCACTTTCATGACTAAGTTCAGCTCCCTTCCCCCATAATCCGCATGGTATATTATAACATTTTAAACGAAATCAAAAAAATATTCGGGCTTATTCCCCTGATTTGCCGACGCCCATTTTTTATGAATAAGCAAACACTTCGGCCTATAATACATAGTATGAAGTATTCCCGGTAAGATGTTTTGCTAGGTATGCAATTCCATAATATGTATGAGGAGGAAATTGAATGGGTGGACATAGAAATGAATGTTGTGACGACGGTTGCGGCGGTTTCGATAACGGGTTTGCACTGCTGATCGTATTATTTATCTTGTTAATTATCATTGGATGCAGCTGGGGATTCGGCGGTGGTGGTGGCGGCTATGGTGGCGGCTACGGTGGCGGCTACGGTGGATTCTGCTAATATTGGCATAATGAAAAAGGCGCCTGATCATGGCGCCTTCTTTGTCATTGATTGACTTTTAGTTTTTGTCTTTGTTTTTGAGTCTTCATAATGAACCAAATAAGTATAAGTGCGATGGGGATAAGCAAGAAATTAGCATATTGTGAAAAGATGGCTCCTGCCTGCTCCCATTTCGGTCCTAACTTATACCCTAGATAAACATAAACACTTGTAACAGGAAGCATCGCCATATAGGTATATAAAATGAATTTCCAAATACTCATTTTCAATATTCCGCATGGCAGCGAGACAGCGGTACGAATTCCTGGTACAAACCGTCCAAAGAAGGCAATTCCCCCACCATACCTTTCAAAAAAGCGGTCAGCCTTGTTCAACTGCTCATCTTTGATCAAAAAGTATTTCCCAAACTTTAATACAAGCGGTCTCCCGCCATACTTACCTAAAGCATAAAGCGTCAATGGGCCCGTTACCCCACCAAGCGAACCGGCAAGTATAGTCAAATATAGATTCATATCACCTTGATAAACCCAGTATCCGGCTAGTGGCAAGACTATTTCAGCAGGAATGAATTCAAAAGTCAAAGCTAGCAACACACCGAAATAGGATAAAGATTTAAACGCTTCAATCATATCCATTATTAAAGTTTCCATGGAGGTTTCCCCTTTTCTACCTTTTATTACATATGAAAAGGGGTACTCCCAAATTGAATACGGGCACCCCATGATTTCAAAAAGTTCATTTTCCATTGTATCACAAATTCACTCACAATCTTCCATAATGTAAGTTTTCGGTAGTTTACCATGGGAATCAATAATGATCAAATTGGTCCCTTCCGCTAGTTCTCAAATCATAAAGGGGGTGGAAAGCCTACTCAATCCATCCTCCATTTGTTTTTTTGCATCTTTCATCATGCCATCAAGTAATTCCTTAACCGTGGGTATATTGTCAATCAATCCGGCAACCTGGCCGCTGTTCATAAAACCATTGTTAACATCCCCGTTCATTGCACCATTAATATGATGGACTTCTGAGGTCATTTCACGATAATTCATAGGGGACAGTCCTTGTTTTTCCAAATCCAGAACTTTTTCCGTGTATGGGTCCTTCAATACTCTTCTGACCTGTCCAACGGATCTGCCCAATATAAACGTATCATCACCCATCGCATCGATTAATTTCTGTTTATATGATGGATGGAACGGTGCCTCTTGTGTAGCGATCAGCCTGGTTCCCAACTGGACCCCTGAAGCTCCAAGCATCAATGCAGCTGCCACCCCCTGTCCATTGCCGATTCCGCCAGCTGCCAAAACTGGCAGCGTCACATGCTTGCTAATTTGCGGAATGAGTGTAAAGGTCGTCAATTCCAGGTTCGAATTGATGCCGGCAGCTTCAAACCCTTCTGCAACCAACACATCCGCCCCTGCAGCTTGCGCTTTTTGCGCGTGCTTGACCGATGCAACGATGGCTATCACTTTTATATTCTTTTTTTGCAATAATGGAATGAAAGGGGCAGGATTTCCTGCAGATAAGGATACTACAGGTATATCATGCTTAAAGACAAGATTGATTAACTCATCTGTATATGGACTAACATTGATTGGAATGTTCAATGAGAAATTGTTATTGGTTTTACCTTTGGTTTCGAGAATGATGGCTTCTACCTGTTCGGGATTCATGGTACCGCACCCTATTGTCCCTAGGCCCCCTGCATTGGATACTGCTGCCGCAAGACTTGCATTGCTTATATTCCCCATGCCGCCTTGAATAATTGGGTATTTTATTGAAAAAAGTCCACAAATATATTTCACTTTAATCCCTCCCTGTCCAATTAATGTTATACTATACTCATTAGAAAAACAATTCTGACTTTTTCAAAAGGAGCGAGACTATGATTATTCCGTACAATAATAAGAAACCCTCTATTCACGAAACCGTTTTCATTGCACCCGGCGCTCATTTAATCGGTGATATTTCGATTGGGAAAGAATCAACCATTTGGTTTAACTCCGTTCTGCGCGGTGATGAAGATTCAATCACAATAGGAGAAAAATGCAGTATTCAAGATAATTCCACCATTCATTTATTTGAAGGATGCCCAGTTGTCATTGAAGACGAAGTGACTGTCGGTCATAACGTTATCCTACATGGTTGTAAAATTGGCAAACGATCCATTATCGGTATGGGTTCAACGATATTGGATAATGTAGAAATCGGCGAGGAATGCATTGTCGGGGCGAATACATTGATTTCCTCCGGGAAAAGCATACCTCCACGTTCGCTGGTTGTTGGCTCGCCAGGGAAAGTGGTTCGCAGATTGAATGATAAAGATCTTGAATTGATCCAACTTTCGATTGATACATATGTTCAAAAAGGAAAGGACTTCAAAGGGATACTTGAATAATTATCACAAAGGGAATTTCCCCGTTGTCTTTAGTTGACTATAATAATGTAGAAAAGAGCTTCGGCAAGTCGTCATTAGCAACTGGCTGAAGCTCTTTTTCACTTGATGATAAGAGGATGATCTTTAGCATCATAGGTTTCGTCTTTCCGGCATATATCATTGTTTTCCTGAAATACGCTTTCAAAGAAACGGCTAGCTGGTTCAGCCAAGACTTGATAATACTGGCTAAATAAAAGAGCAGCATGATTCCCGTTCCACTTTGAAGGCAACAGTTCCTTTGGCAGGCCCGGATCGATAAATAAAAACTTACGGTATTCATGCACCAAGTTCGTTCGTTCCACAAAGCAATCAGCATCGGACATTTCCCCCCTGCTAATGATGCTTTGATGAACGATGAATTGTTTGCTGTATTTCTCGATGAATTCTTCATATTTATTTTCAATCTCTTCTAAATGCCAGCTTTTCTCGACAAGTGATTGGTTTTCTTTTGGGCCCTTGTACTCCGAAATAAAAAAGTCTACATACTCATTAATGTCATATTTCTCGATCAAACGATGGATTTGTTTCTCCAAATCATTAGGGGAAATCCAACAACCACTGGAAAAACTGCCAAACCCGCTCCATATTAACTCTTTACGGAAATCATCCCGTAATTGCCGCTTATCTTCAGGAATCGTGTACATTAAGACACGCCATTTTCCGTCCCAATCATTTGGTTTCATCTTATATATGCGATTGGCCGCTTCATCCATTCGCTGTACACCGCGATCGGTCAAAAAGTAATAGCTTTTATTTCCCTGCTTCTCAGACTGAATCCACCCTTGCTTGACCATTCGTGAAACGGCTACACGTACGCCCTGCTCATTATGACCGAATTCCTTTAATAACCGAATTAAACTGCCTATCCAGATTTTACTTCCATAGTTACGGATATAATCGCCGTAAATCGTAAAAATCATGGATTGCGTATTAGTTCCTATTTTTCTCACCTCATTCTCACATTGTTACTAATTTCACACGGACGACATAATTATTATTATATCTTTTTAAAATGAAACCGCAATATTATTTACCCGTAAAATGCGTTTTCCTTCGTTCACTAAATGCTTGGAGTGCTTCCAATCTGTCTTGAGTCGGGATGGTCAATTCATAGGCTTTTCCCTCTATGGCCATTCCAGTTTGCAAGTCTGTATTCATTCCTTGGGTAATCGCATATTTGGCTTGTTTGACTGCAATCGGCCCATTTTTCATGATATCGGCTGCCAATTCCTCACAGACTGACATAAGTTGATCCCTTGGCACGACCTTCAAAAGGATCCCTAATCGACATGCCTCTTCCGCAGTCAATTTTTTAGCAGTGAATATTAATTCCTTCGCTTTCATTTCCCCAATCAACCTAGGCAGCCGCTGTGTACCGCCTGCTCCAGGAATAATGGCCCAGCTAGTTTCAGTGAGCCCCAAAGAAACACCTTCTGCAGCAATTGCAAAGTCACATGAAAGCAGCCATTCAAATCCTCCCCCCAATGCATATCCATTGACGGCAGCTATCGTTGGTTGCGGTAGCCCTGCAATACTATTAAAAACATCCCGAATCGATTTAACGTTCCTTCTTACCTCCGCATCAGACAAAGTCTTCCTTTCCTTCAAATCCGCTCCTGCGCTGAATGCTTTTTCCCCTGCACCCGTGAAAATGACTACACGGATATCGTCGTCGGCATAAACTGCATCGATGACTTCCTGCAGTTCAGAAAGTGTCCCATAGTCGAAGCAATTCAATACGTCGGGTCGATTCACTGTTATATAGCCGATTTGATTTTCCACTTTATAAATGACATTTGACATGTGTCTTCCCCCTTTTTTAAATATGCCCCTTATGCAAGCACAACTAATAAGGGCCATCATCCATCATTTTCAATATTTTCTATAATGGCGGATATCCCCTGGCCGACACCGACACACATCGTTGCAAGACCATATCGTACATTCCGCTTTTTCATTTCATGAACAAGTGTTGTTAAAATACGCGCCCCGCTTGCACCGAGCGGATGGCCAAACGCTATTGCCCCGCCGTTGACATTCACTTTCTCCTGATCCAATTTCAATTGGCGGATGCACTCCAAGGATTGGGAAGCAAATGCTTCATTCAATTCCACTAGCCCGATGTCTTCAATCGTCAAGCTTGCCCTGTCCAATGCTTTTTTAGTGGCATGAATCGGGCCAAGGCCCATAATGGACGGTTCTAATCCCGCTACCGCCCCTACAACATATTTGGCCAGAGGTTTCAATCCAAGCTCCCGTGCTTTTTCTGCACTCATCAAAAGTAATGCCGAGGCTCCATCATTTACGCCTGAAGCATTACCGGCCGTTATAGTGCCGTCTTTAAAGATCGGTTTGAGTTTTTCCAACTTTTCGATGGTCGTGTCAGGACGAGGGTGTTCATCCTTCTCGACAATGACTTCATTCCCTTTACGATCCGTATATCGAACAGGTACGATTTCATTAATGAAACGCTCATTTTCCACTGCTTTTTTCGCTTTTTGCTGGCTTTGATACGCGAATTGATCTTGGTCCTCCCTTGAAACCGAAAAACGCCGGGCGACATTTTCAGCCGTTTGAGGCATCGAATCCGTGCCATACATATCTTTAAGTTTCTCATTCGTGAAGCGCCATCCGATCGTTGTATCCTGAAGCTCCATTGACCCCCGCGGAAATTCACTCTCAGGTTTGGCCATGACGTACGGCGCCCTTGTCATGCTTTCGGTACCGCCTGCGATATAAATATCGCCTTCACCTACAGCAATGGAGCGTGCAGCATACATGACGGCATCCAGTCCTGATCCACACAAACGATTTATTGTCGTTCCAGCCACATTCACCGGAAGACCAGCTAAAAGGGCGGACATCCGGGCCACATCGCGATTATCCTCTCCTGCTTGATTTGCATTCCCGAAGATGACATCTTCAATTTGATCTGGCGGCAGCTCTGGATTGCGATCGGTCAGCGCCTTGATTACAATTGCACCGAGGTCATCCGGGCGAACGCTTTTCAAAGCTCCTTTATATCTTCCGATTGGTGTTCTCACAGCATCAATAATCACAACATCCTTCATTTCTTCACCAGCTCGCCATCTTTTGTATAATCGTACACACCTTTACCTGTCTTACGGCCGAGCCTGCCAGCTTTAACATACTGTTCAAGAAGGGGGGCCGGGCGGTATTTTTCACCAAGTTTACTATGTAAATATTTTAAATTATTCAAACGGGCATCCAATCCCACCAAATCACCTAGCTCAAATGGTCCCATTGGGTAATTCAGCCCTAACTTTATTGCCTTATCGATTTCTTCTGGTGTACCTAAACCTTCTTGAAGCATAAAGAACGCTTCATTACCAACCAAACAGCTGATCCTGCTGGTTACAAACCCAGGGAATTCATTAATGACCACGGTTTCTTTTCCCATTTTCCCGGCAACCTCTTTTATTATGGCTGCCGTTTCATCGCTGGTTTCAAGACCACGTACAATTTCAACGAGTGGCATTTTTTGTACAGGATTGAAAAAATGCATGGCAATCGTTTTTTCGGGACGCTTTCCATAAGAACCAATCTCCGTAGGGCTCATCGTCGAAGTGTTGGTTGCAAAGTAGCAGTCCTCTTTTGCGTGCTCTTCAATCGTTTCGAAGACGGCTCTCTTAATTTCTGCCTTTTCCGGAACTGCTTCTATGATTAAGTCGGCATATGCTGCTGATTCTTTCAAATTGGAAGAATACGAAAATCTGCTTTTTGCTGCTGCCGCCTCTTCCTGGGTGATTTTTTGGTAGCGCACACCCTTCTCAAAAATGGTATCGATCTCTATTCTTGCACTTTCCAGTGCATCTTGATTCACATCCACCAATACTACATTGAAGCCTCCTGTTGCTCCTACATAGGCTATTCCCCTGCCCATGACACCAGATCCGACAATCACTAGATTTCTAATCATTCGTTCATTCCTCCTTCAAAAATAAATAGGGGCTGGCTACCGTGAATCAGATCAGCATTCATCCATTTCTGAATTACTTCTCCGACATACCGTTCAGCCAGCCGCCTATTTTATGTTTTATTAAATTCCAAAGGGATTTAAGGGACGGCTACCATGATAGGAAATGATGCTTTTCGTTTCTGTATAAAGATCAAGTGTTTCAATACAAAGTTCCCGGCCGAATCCTGACTGTTTATAGCCTCCGAATGGTGTTCCAGGAAATGCGGAGAATGGGCAATTCACCATGACGATTCCCGCTTCGATTTGATTTGCCACTCGAGTCGCACGCCCGCCATCCTTTGTCCAAAGCGCTGACCCCAAACCGAATTCGGTATCATTCGCGAGTCTTACGGCCTCTTTTTCATCTTTGAATTTCATAATGACAACGACCGGTCCGAATATTTCCTCTTTCACTACATTCATTTCATGATTGACATTCGCTATGACCGTCGGCTCATACCAATAACCGCTTTCGAAGCCTTCAATAACCGCTGGTTTTCCTCCTGTCAGGATTTCCGCTCCATCAGCAATGGCAGATTGTACATAATTGTCGATGACATCCAATTGCCCTTGATCTATGACTGCACCAACATGTGTTTCTTTGTCGAGTGGATTGCCCAATTTCAATTTCTTTGTTTTTTCTACGAATCTGGCAACGAACTCATCGTATATCTCTTCGTGTACATATAAACGGGATCTAGCTTCGCAAGATTGCCCAGTATTGTAGAAAATTCCATATAGTGATCCATCGATAGCTGCTTCAAGGTCCGCGTCTTCAAAGACAATATTAGGGGACTTTCCGCCAAGCTCCAATGTCACCCTTTTTAATGTTTGTGAAGCTTTGCCCATGAGATCCCTGCCGATTGGCGTAGAACCTGTAAAGGCCACCTTATTCACTTTCGGATGCTCGACAAGGTAATTCCCTACATCCGATCCAGGACCTGGAATGACATTGACCACACCGGAAGGAACACCAGCTTCTAAACAGATTTCCCCTAATACAATGGCAGTCAGCGGCGTTAACGAAGCTGGCTTGACAATGACTGAACAGCCAACTGCAATTGCAGGTGCAATTTTCCAAGCTGCCATCATCATAGGGTAATTCCAAGGAATGATTTGAGCACAAACACCTACTGGCTCTTTTTCCGTATAGTTATGGAATTGACCAGGTACATTATTGACAGATCCGCGGTGTGCAACTAAAGCGCCTGCATAAAACTCGAAATCTTCAATTGCCTGCATGACTTGGCCTTGTGCTGCAGAAATGGATTTGCCGCTGTTCAGAACCTCCAATTCTACCAATTCATTAAAGCGTGAACGCATGATTGCTGCAATTTTGTTCAAAACACGAGACCGTTTATTAATCGGAGTTTTCTTCCATTTCCCGTTATCAAATGCTTCACGTGCAGCTTGAACAGCTTTTTCTGCATCTTCCTTTGTAGCCTTGGCAACCTTGGCAATGATTTCACCAGTTGCAGGATTGTACGCATCAATCGTGGTACCATCAGAGCTTTCCACTCTTTCTCCATTAATGATCAGATGATAATAATCACGCTTCATTTCCGCTTTTTCAAATGCCGCCTCTTGAACTCTAACCATGTAATCCCACTCCCTTTTCTATATTACTTGCCTATGAATTGAGCTTTCCTTTTTTCAGTGAATGCTGCCACACCTTCTGCATAGTCCTTCGTTAAGCCAGCAATTCGCTGACCCTCCGCTTCTTCTTTTAAGTATTCGTCCAATGAAAGGTGATAGGACGCCTCTAAGTATCTTTTGATTAAACCGATTGCTTTCGTTGGTTTGTTTGCGATATTCTCAGCAAAGGCTTTCAATTGCTCATTCCATTTTTCCACACCGATCACTTTTGTAGCGAGCCCGATATTTTTCGCCTCGCTAGACGTGACCTTTTCCCCCAATAAAGATAATTCCAAGGCTTTCGCATGACCAACGATCCGCGAAAGGTAATACAGATTCCCCGAATCAGGTATCAATCCGATATTGACAAAAGCATTTAAAAAACTGGCTTTTTCGGAAACAAGCCGGAAATCGCATGCCAGTGCCAGGCTGAAGCCAGCCCCTGCAGCCACTCCATTGACTGCTGCAATGATCGGTTTTTCACAGTTTGCTATTTGCTGCATCATCGGACCGTAGTTTTCGCGCAGCATCTGGCCTAAATTCATGCCCTCATCAACATCCGATAAATCTTGCCCCGAACAAAAGGCCCTGCCTTCTCCTGTAATGATAATGGCCCGCACTTCATCTGACCCCGCAGATATTTTGATCGCTTTCTGTATTTCCTTATTCATTTGGGACGTAAAGGCATTTAGTTTATCAGGACGGTTCAAAGTAAGCCAAGCCACTCCATTTTCAACCCTATATTTAATGGTTTCGTACATAGAGCACCCCTTATCCGCCTGTAAAATCCGGCTCTCTTTTTTCTACAAATGCTTTCATTCCTTCTTTTTGGTCCTCTGATGCAAAAAGAATATAGAAGTTCTTCCGTTCAAATTGCATGCCCTCATATAAGGGGTAATCAACGGCTTTATTGACGGATTCTTTAATCAGCCTTACAGCTAACGGGGGTTGCTTCGCTATCTTTCTAGCAAAATCAACCGCTTGTTCCATTAACAATTCAGGAGCAACAATCTTATTAATGAAACCATATTGCAGGGCTGTCTTTGCCTTTATCCTTTCAGCCGTCAATATCCATTCAAGTGCCTTCGTCTTCCCTACCAATTTCGTCAACCTTTGGGTCCCCCCTGCACCAGGCATGACCCCTAGTGTCACTTCCGGAAAGGAAAACTGGGTATCGCTGGCGGCAATCAAGAAATCGCAGGATAAAGCAAGTTCAAAACCACCACCGAATACAAAACTTTTCACCGCACCAATCACAGGCTTCTTGACTAGGCTTATTCGATCCCAATCGGCAAATTGGTTCGTTAACTCCATACTGATTGGATTGTCGTTCACCATCTCGTCAATATCAGCTCCAGCGGAAAATGCTTTCCCATTTCCCGATAGCAAGATCACCTTCACTTGTGTGTCCCGGTCGAATTCTTCCATGGTTGAAACTATTTCCCTAACCATTTTCCTGTTAAGGGCATTCAGTTGCTTCGGCCGATTTAAAGAGATATAACCAATGCCATCCGCGATTGACGTTTCAATGAATTGAAGCGCATTCATTTTATTTCTTCGCCGATCATCATCGTTACAAGTTTCCCGGCAAAGCCCATTAAATCTTTCCCTGATGCTTTGCCTTCAGGAGAACGCATTCCTTTTTGCAGTGCATCATGGTCTTCATAATACATTTCACAAAGAATGTGATACTCAGAGTCTTTGCCCATCGGTGTCCCGACTATTTTAGTGACCTCCATTTTTTGAAGACCAGGAATTTTTTCCGTTATCGGACCATGTACATTGAAGTAGTGCTCATCGAATTCTTCCTTGTTTTCAGGTTGTTTATAAAGGGCGATTAGTTTTACCATTTTAGAAAACCTCCATTTTATTAGATTATTTTTATCATCGGTTTCATCGCTTCGAACGGATTTTTGCATGCCTTACAATATAAAATGCTGCGGCAGGCCGTTGGACCGAAGATATTTTCCATCGTGACATATGTAGATTCACAATATGGGCAATCCACATGCCATGATCCATCACTTTTCATTTGTCGAGGAGGAGGGGATATTCCGAAAACCTTCAATCCAGCTTTCCCCTTTTCCGTAATTCGATCGGATGTCCAGGAAGGGGAACGTAAAAATTCCACACTTACATTTTTTACGGCAGGCAGCTGTCGAAGGGCTGTTTCCACATTCTTTTGAATGATTGACAATGCCGGGCACCCAAGAAAAGTTGGCAGCATTTTTACCGAAACGTCCTGGCCTGAAACCGTCACGTCTTCAACCATCCCTAAATCCAGAATACTTACTGTATCGATTTCGGGATCTTTAACGTCTTCCAGGAGTTTATATATTTCTTCTGTGTTTAACTGTACGGTCGACATGATACCCCTCCCCTTTTCTATTGATTCACCATGAAGCTGCTCTATCTGTAGCGTACACTTCGCTTAACGTTTCTAACGCCTTTTCCAAATCCTCCGTATGCTGGCCATTACGACCATCACCTCTTGCCATGCCTATTTCAATTGTTGCTGCCAAGCCAACACTTTCAAAAATTGGGGTGATAGCCTCGATCCACTTCTTCTGTAAGTCAGCTTCGCCTTCTATCAAGCCAAGCTCCACCATTTCCTCACCATATTGTCCAAGTGAAAATACGCCAGCGAAATCCGGCATCGTTTTCTCAATCGCAGCCTTCATTCTCAAAGCCGCTTCTTCGTGACCAGATCCCAGCAATTGGACGAACCAGGTTTTCCAGTGCATCAAATGATAGTAAAGTTCCATTTGTACCTTTTGTGCCACTTCAGCAAGCGGTTCATATGAACATGAATGAAGGGACTGAACCTTAATTGCTTTGGCTTGGGTATAAAAATAATTCCGCACTACCGCAAACGCCCAATCATAATCCGGGTCTTTCATATAGTAACCAGGACCATTGACCAATTCGAGAATGATCGCATTGCGCCGTTCCTTGGCGGGACGGTCATGAGCCAGCTTATCCGCATCCCCTTCACCGAGTTCATCAAGTAACTTATAATAAATGGCTGCATGCCCCATCGTGTCTTGGGATATCGAGGCGGATGCAACATCTTCTTCGATATGCGGTGCGAGTCCCAACCATTCTGCACCACGGTATGAATGGATGAAGTCATCGTCCGCCAGATGAAGCAGCAATTCCTTGATTGCGATGTCCTTCAATGATTCATTCCTCATTTTTCACACCTCCAGCCCAAGACATTATCTCTTTTTCATCGAGCATTCCCTGCTCATACTTCCTCCATTTTTTCTTTAAATACCCGTACCCTTTTGTGGTCCTGTAGTCTTTATTATCGATACGTTGAAGCGTTTTCTTTTCCTCGGCCGTCATTTTCCGTATATTCCGTCTTTTCACGACCCAGATATCATCAACCGCTTCACGTCTCATGAAGTTTTCTTGTGCCATCATGATGGCGATATCCTCATTCGGGGCGAGCAGGCTGAAGTGGTATTGAACGGGTGATGATTGCGTTTTACGGCTGAATACTTCAAATTCTTCAAAGTAATTTCCTTGCCTAGTTTCCATATCGTCCTTCCCCCTCCCTTAAATGACCTTTGG
The DNA here is from genome assembly GCF_033141925.1 of Peribacillus sp. CSMR9. Lineage (NCBI taxonomy): Bacteria > Bacillati > Bacillota > Bacilli > Caryophanales > Bacillaceae > Peribacillus > Peribacillus sp. CSMR9. The sequence continues at coordinate 67,934 of NZ_JAOPHO010000005.1, read as the reverse complement.
CGCCAATGCCTCGCGTACCCATTTATTTTTTTCATAAGAATTTCTTCGAAGACTTAAGCGATCCTGCGAACGGGGACCTTCATTCCTTGCGAACACCTTCAATTTCCCCCAATCGGGTTGTTGGTAAATCCAGGTTTCAGACTCTTTGTCAAACCTAAGCGTTTCATCTGGAATGGTAAAGCCAAGTGAAAGGATCCGCTTCACATATTTTGAAAAAAAAGCTTGGCGAAGTTCTTCATTCGTACTGGTTCTGATTTTGTACTTAATCGTAATATCCTGTTTGGATGTGCCCACTTCTTTCTTACTGGGAGGTCCAAAGAAAAGTAATAAAGATTCCCACCAATAATTGATGGAGTCTTGAACCAATTTCCTTTGTTCTTCCGTCCCTTCAGCCAAAGCCATGATTATCGCTTCACCATGCTGCGCGTGAAAAACTTCTTCCGCGCAAATCCTCTGTAATGCCCGGGCATAAGGCCCGTATGAGGCGCCAAGCATGTTCGTCTGGGAAATGATGGCTGCACCATCAACCAGCCAGCCAATCAATCCAGCATCGCCCCAGGATTTGGCTTCCATATGGAAAACATTATGAAACTTTAAATCTCCTTTAAACAAATCTTGCATGAGGTCATCCCGTTTTTTACTGTAAGGCTTTAGCAAATCCTCGGCGACCCGAAGCAATAATTGCCCATGCCCCATTTCATCCTGCACCTTTGCCATGATTCCAAGTTTCCTATTTAAAGTCGGGGCTTTAGGTACCCATTCCTTTTCCGGAAGCGCTCCCATGATTTCACTGATGCCATGCATCGATATTAACTTGATGAGTGTGCCCCGGTAATCTTCCGGCATCCAATCATCCGCTTCTATCTTTTCTCCTGCTTCGATTCTGGCAATAAATTGGTTTAGTTTTTCTTGTTCTGCCATATCATTTAAAAGAACGTTCATCCAATTCACCTCTCATATCTAAATATAACGTTTATATAACGTTATTATATTTTACTGTTATATTTAATGCAAGACTATTCCGTCTCTTTTTTCAAAATAAAAGGAAATTATAAGGGGATTTTACGATTCTTTTAATCAACTAAAACTTTAAACGGTGAAGATTCCACTTTAATTGACTCTGTTGGGCAGCCTTCCATTGCATCATCCAGATCATCAAACAAATCTTCTGCGACCACTGCAGTTCCTTCATTTTCATCGAGGATGACAAATGCCACTCCATCATCATTGTAATCAAAGATTTCCGGTGCAGCGGCACCACACGCACCGCAAGCAATGCAAGTTTCTTGATCCACAACTGTATATTTAGCCAAGATGCCTTCCTCCTTCTCATGATTAGATCCTTCTTCTTTTCCATTAAGCTTGTGCCATGAAGGGGCTGAACCTTTGAAAATGGATCGATAAGTTCCTTTGCATTGCCGATTACAGTAGATGCTTCTCCAAACTCACTGGCTCAACTTTACTTTCCCTTCATAAATGCGGATATCCCCAGCGGCATAAATCCCCGGAATGTTCATTTCCATTCTTGAATTAACGGCAATCGCATTTTTTTCAATATCAGGATTCCAGACTTTAATCGGACTCAAAGCCCGTAGTCAGCGGCATCCGCTTTATGTATCTCTTCTTCCCCTTCAATCACATTTTCGAGCACCACATCGATTTCTTCTGCTCCACGTAATTCAATCGGGACAGATGGAGTCATAAACTGAACGTCAGAATTCGCATGGTTTTCAACGCTATGTTCATGAGCTCGGAATTTCCCCCTCCGGTGTGCAATCTTTACAAGATTTGCGAAAGGCTCGAGCATTAAAACCCAACTAATGGCACCCTCCTTTCCAGCCAGTTATAAACTAATCACTTCATCTTTCCGCTTATCAACGACCCGAATGGCTTTTCCTTCTGAGCGCGGAATGCTTTTTGGAATGTTGACAACAATATCCATCGTTACAAGACATGCAGATTTCATATGATGCTGAATCGTTTTCCTTAATATCTCTACATCTCCATGCGTTAAGTCTTCTTCAATCTTCTTGTAGAAACCGCTTTCAATTTCAATGTGCAGTTCAACACCATCCATCTTCCCCTTCTTAACGAGATGAATCTGATAATGAGGCACAATTCCCTCCATTTGGAATAACACACGCTCTATTTCAGAAGGGAATACATTCACTCCCCTGACTATGATCATATCATCCGTTCTGCCTTTCACACGGGACATTCTTGTTGTGGTACGCCCGCATTTACAAGGTTCATGGGTAATGGAGGCGATATCACCTGTACGATAACGAATGATTGGCAACGCTTCCTTTGTAAGGCTGGTAAAGACAAGTTCCCCATCTTCGCCGTCCTCAACTAGTTCAAGCGTGTCCGGGTTAATGACCTCGACAAGAAAATGGTCTTCTGCGATATGCAGTCCATCCTGTGCTTCATGGCATTCAATCGCAACTCCTGGCCCCATGATTTCACTTAGTCCGTAAATATCGATCGCTTTCAAATTCAGTTTCCTTTCAAGTGTTGCCCTCATTGCCTCTGACCACGGCTCAGCTCCGAAAATACCATACTCAAGCCCATTATCAGCAGGGTCAATCCCTATCTCCTCCATCTTTTCAGCGAGATTCAAAATATAAGTAGGGGTTCCACAAATGCCGCGCGGTTTAAAATCATTGATGATCGTAATCTGGCGATCGGTATTCCCCCCTGAAATTGGTACGGTGGCTACCCCCAGCTTTTCTGCACCGCAATGGAGGCCAAGTCCGCCCGTAAACAGACCATATCCATATGCGTTATGGAAAATATCTGATTTTTGACCTCCAGCGGCTACAATTCCACGTGCGACGATCGTTGCCCAGTTTTCCAAATCGTTTTTTGTATACCCGACAATTGTAGGCTTTCCGCTTGTTCCTGATGAACCATGAATACGCGTTACTTCCTCCATTGGAACTGCGAATAAACCGAATGGATAATGATCACGAAGAGTCTGTTTTTTTGTAAATGGAAGCTTTGTCACATCGTTTAGAGTTTGAATATCTTCTGGATCAAGGCACAGCTCTTCAAATTTTTCTCTGTAATAAGAAACATTTTCATATACATGGCTTAACGTTTTCTTAAGACGTGCCAATTGTAAACTTTCCATTTCAGCACGCGTTGCCGTTTCAACTTCCGGATTGTACATTGTTTCAGTCCCCCTTAATTTTACTCGTGTCCCATCCGACCCCTCTTTCATAACGTTTATAAAACGGGTATCAAATTATCGTTATGATTCATTTTCAAGATTAATACGTCGTTTCTACGTTGTCAATAATGTTTTTTTCAATTCTGCAAAAAATGACAGAATAAACAAAAAACATTTTCTAATTTACTAAATTTTCTGACTATGTTAACTTTAACAGTGATGTATCACTTTACCTACGGACGTTTTAAATTCGTACTATAATAAAAAGGGGGATTATTATGGAATCGCCGGTTAAAACGGGGCATTCACCCGCAGGTCATGACAGTGGAAACAAGTATCGTCAATTAATTGAAACGGAAGAATTCAAGGAACTGATTCAAAAGAAAAAAGCTTTCATCGTACCTGTCACTCTCTTCTTTCTTGCCTTTTATTTTGTTCTGCCAATTTTAGCTGCTTATAGTGACGTACTGAAAGGCGAAGCCTTCTTCCATATTACTTGGGCTTGGGTATATGCACTTCTCCAATTTGCCGTAGTATGGATAGGAGGATTCGTCTATATTAAAAAGTCAGCGAAGTACGACAAGATGGCTAAAAACATCTTGAATAAATATGAAAAGGAGCTTGGCGAATGAGCATTTTATCCCTAACGCTTTTTTTAGGCATCATTTTGTTAACGCTCACAATAACCTATTACTCTTCTAAGAAAACGAAAAATGCCAGTGATTTTTATACTGCCGGCGGCGGATTGACAGCATGGCAAAATGGTTTGGCCGTCGCAGGTGACTTTATGTCAGCCGCTTCTTTCCTGGGAATTACAGGTGCCATCGCACTGATTGGTTTTGATGGCTTTTATATGAGCATCGGGAACCTTGTTGCCTTTCTTGTCTTACTTTATCTTGTCTCGGAACCACTTCGTAATTTAGGTAAGTTTACGCTGGCAGACATGATTTCAGCACGCTTTAAATCAAAAAAAGTGCGTGGGATAGCTGCGGCTAACACACTTGTCATTTCAATCTTTTACATGATTGCACAACTTGTTGGTGCAGGGGGATTAATTAAACTATTGCTCGGCATCGATTATTGGCTTTCCGTCCTACTTGTCGGTGTACTGATGACGATTTATGTAATTTTCGGCGGGATGAGGGCTACAAGCTGGGTGCAGATCACCAAAGCTTTTCTCTTACTAGGCGGTTCCGCTGTGTTGACGTTCATCGTATTTTCCCGTTTTAATTTCAACATTTCAGAGATGTTCCATCATGTTCAAACTGCAACACCGCTCGGAAAGGATTTTTTGAATCCTGGGAATAAATACACCGATGGGCTTGACATGATTTCCTTCAATATGTCGCTTGTCCTTGGAGCAGCAGGCCTTCCGCATTTGCTCGTCCGCTTCTTTACAGTTAAAGACGCAGCTACTGCAAGGAAATCCGTCGTATATTCCACATGGTTTATAGGGATATTTTTCATCATGACGATTTTCCTTGGTTTCGGTGCTGCATCTTTCGTCGGTTTTGACCGGATCGTCGAAGCGAACTCGGCAGGAAACATGGCCGCGCCCCTTCTTGCATTAACCATGGGCGGTGAATTTTTATTCGCATTCGTTTCTGCTGTGGCATTTGCCACGATTTTAGCGGTTGTATCCGGTCTTGTTTTAACGTCGGCATCCGCTTTTGCACATGATATATACGGTGAAATCATCAAGGAAGGAAATATTACGGGAAAACAGCAAATACTCGTTGCCCGAATGGCTTCGGTCGGCGTAGCGGTCATTTCCATTTTACTTGCTTTATTTGCACAATCAATGAATGTCGCTTTTCTTTCAGTCCTTGCGCTTGGAATTGCTGCCAGTGCCAATTTACCGATCATCCTTTGCACAATATATTGGAAACGCTTCAACGCAACCGGAGCGATCACAGGAATGTTATTCGGGTTACTCAGTTCCATCATACTGGTCATGCTCAGTCCCAATGTATGGAATCCGGAACATGGAATGGGGATTTTCACAGGCAATCCCCTCTTCACGATGAGCAACCCGACCATTTTCACCGTACCGCTTGGCTTTATTGGAGCCTACTTAGGTACAATCCTGTCAAACGCAAAAGATGAGGAAAACAGTTTTCCTGAAGTACTGTTCAAATCTAACACCGGATATGGAATAAGTTCAGCAAAAGACCATTAAAGGAAGGGAGATTTCCATGACAACACATTTAGATCAGGATATTCACGAATTGCATTACGACCAAATCAAAAAGGTACTTGTCGACGAACCATATGCTTCTTTTCTCGGGATGAGATTGACGAAACTCGGTCCCGGCACAGCGGAAGCAGAATTGATTCCGAGTGACCACATGCTAAATGCACATGGAACGGTTCATGGTGCCATTATCTTTTCACTTGCTGATTATGTGTTCGCAGCAGCCAGCAATTCATATGGCAAAATAGCGGTTGGCGTTTCAAATAACATCAACTTCTTATCAGCTGGCAAACGGGGTGAGACTTTAACCGCTAGAGCGAAAGAGATAAAGAAAAACCATAAACTGGCATGGTATAAAATAGACGTGTTAAATGAAAGAGAATTGATCGCAACCATGGAAGCGATGGTATTCAGGAAAAATCAATATTTCGTCGACCAAGTTGAATAAGTAACGTTTGAAACCGGACAAGCAATCCACTTGTCCGGTTTCTTTTCCCCTTGATTTGCCCATGATGCATACGCAGAGCTGATAAAAAGGAGGGATTCCCGATTCGGAATCCCCCTCCCTTATAATGAATTCAATTGCCCTGAACCTTATTTGCAAAGCCTTCTCCCTAGTTATTGACCGCAATACCGGAATCTATCACTTTTAACCATTCCCCACGCTCCCATTCACTTATTACATCAGTCTGATAAACTATTTTCCCTCTATTAATGGTAGCCGTGATTTGGCAAGGAAAGGTATGGCCCATATAAACGCTTTGCTTATGTTTAGCGAAAAAATTCGTTTCCGAAACTTCATGCGTACCATTAAGGGAAACGATAGCAAGGTCCGCATCCATCCCGTGCTTAATTTGTCCTTTTCTAGAAGAGAGACCAAATCTTTTTGCCGGGGCTGAAGCTGTCCACATAGCGACTTTATGAAGCGGGATATCTTGTAATACAGCCAACTCTATCATCGACATTAGCGAAAATTGCCCTCCGCTTATTCCGCCCCACGCTTCAAAAATATTATGTACGGCAGGATCTTTCAGCTCATGAGGGCATGGTGAGTGGTCGGAAGAAATCATATCGAATTTACCTTCCATTAAATGGGCAATCAATCTTTCTTGTTCTTCTCTTTCCCTTAGTGGTGGAGCACATTTTGCAACTGCGCCTTTTTCTATTAAATGATCCTGATTAAATAATAAATAATGCGGACACGTCTCAACCGTCACATCCAGTCCCTTTTGTTTGGCCGATTCAATTTTTCCGATGGCCAAACTACTGCTAATGTGGACAAAGTGCAGCGGACAGCCTGTTAACTCTGCATATGTAATGGCACGTCCCACAGCCTCCGCTTCCGCTTGCACAGGTCTTGTAGCAGCATAATCATTTGCACTGAATAGTCCATTCTTCTCTTTATCCTGCTTAAACCACTGAGTGATCGGATCACTTTCCGCATGAAGGGCCAATACCTTGCCCAATTCTGCAATTTTCTTCATTCCATGTAAAAGGGTGAAATCATCCGCTCGTTCAAACTCCTCATTTCCCGTCGCTGAGAGAAAAGCTTTAAATCCGATCACTCCGGATTTGGCGAGATCCTCTAAATCATCGATATTTCCCGGAACCAGTCCTCCCCATAATCCAAAGTCTATAACCGACTTCATCCCACCGATTTTGCCCTTTTCAAGGAGAGCCTTTCGATCGATGGTTGAAGGGATTCCATTCAAGGGCATATCGAAATATGTGGTGCAGCCTCCCGCTGCCATCATTTGCGATCCTTTTTCAAAGCCTTCCCAATGAGCGCGGCCAGGTTCACTAAAATGCACATGGACATCAATCATACCAGGAAAGATATGCTGGCCATCCGCTTCATACTCTTCATTCGCTTTACCATCCAGATGATCCCCAACCTTAACAATCACCCCATCCCGGATTGCAAGATCAGCCTTCTTCACTTCATCAGGAAAAACTACATACCCATTGCGGATAATAAGATCATATATTGACATACGACAACTCCTCCAAAATAGTTTTATAAAATCAAAGAGTTCCCCTGGATGCAACCACTTTCTCCGTCTTTCCCACATACACATCGAGTGCAGCCTGCAAAGCCTCTCCCCGATTCACTTGGAACCCCTGGCGCAAAAGGACAGCTTCCAAGGAGGCCAATACAAAGAGGATGTTTTCTTTCCTACAGCTGAATCCCATGGTCCCGATCCTCCAGATTTTCCCATGAAGCGGACCAAACGAGGAAGCGATTTCGATACTGAATTCATTCAACAGCATGGCTCTTACAGCTTCCCCATCGATTCCTTTTGGAATTTCGATACAAGTTACACACGGAAGTTTGTTTTTCCCATCCCCGAATAACGTTAGTCCCATCGCCTTGATCCCTTCAACGAGAGCAGCTTCGTGGAGTTCATGACGGGCAAAACGCGTCTCCAGACCTTCTTCAAGCACAAGGCGCAATCCTTCACGCAATGCATAAATCATGGAAGTCGCTTCTGTATGGTGATTCAAACGGCGCGGACCCCAATAATCCTGCAGCATGCTTAAATCGAAATAATTACTGGTGATCGGAAGGCGGACCGAGATCTTTTGTTTGTCTTCATCCGTCGCAATGCCACGCTCCACCTTTTTGCGGGACTGAATAATTTCTTCTATTCGCTCGTTATACGTAATCGGTGCCATACCTGAAGGAACGGACAAGCACTTTTGTGTCCCGCCTATCAATCCATCAATACACCATTCATCCACCTTTACATCGGTGCCCCCAATGGAGGCAACCGCATCCACCACAAGCAGGACACCCAATTCACGGCAGGCCGACCCGATTTCCTTCAAAGGCTGCATACAACCAGTGGAAGTTTCCCCATGGACGATCGCTGTTATTTTAGGGGAGACCTTCTTGATTTCCGCGATTACAGCTTGCGGTTCGAACACCTCTCCCCAAGGACATTCCATCGTATGGACTTCAGCTCCGTATCGCTCACAAATTTCCACCAACAAGTGACCGAATCTTCCGAATATCGGAACCAGTACTTTATCTCCCGGCTCAATGATGCTGCATAGAATCGCTTCATTACCCGATCTTGAGGTGCCATCTATCGGGAACGCCCATTTATTTTTCGTTTGAAAAACCAAACGCAGCATTTCCATCACTTCATTCATGATAGTAGTGAATGCAGGATCGAATTGCCCTAATATCGGTGTGCTCATCGCCCTTAAGACACGCGGGTCCACTTCGACCGGGCCTGGTGTCATGATCGTTCTCATCGGTGCATTCAATTCTGAATATGCCATTTTAACCACTCCTTTTAATAGGCTAATTTATATAGTATTTCACTTAAAACGTCGATTCCCTTTTCCATATCCGCAACACTCGTAAACTCCTTAGGCGAATGGCTGATCCCACCCTTACTTGGAACGAACAGCAGGCACGTCGGACAATACGAACCAAATACCTGTGCATCATGCCCGGCTCCGCTGACCATATCTTGAAAAGGTATATTTTTATCTTCAGCTATCTTTCGGGCAAGGCGATTCATTTCCCGATCCATCGCGACAGGTTTGACATCCATCCATTGTGAAACCTCCAGCTTCATTTCACCTTCTTTTGCCAAGGAATCGAAAGTCGAAAAGATTTCCTGACAAAATCTTTCAAGAACCACTTCCTCGTAGTGTCTGATATCGAGACTGAACTCCACTTCACCAGCAATGACATTCGGGACATTAGGTTTAACATTCATTCTGCCGACAGTCGCAACTAAACCCGGGTCCATGTCCTTCGCTTTTTTCGTTAAAAAAGAAATGAATTCAGAAGCAAAACCGACTGCATCCTTCCTATAGGACATGGGAGTGGTCCCTGCATGATCGCTCTCACCAATGATTTTCACCGTATAACGGCGCTGCCCGACAATATGGCTGACGACCCCAATTGTATTCTCATTCTTTTCAAGGACCATCCCCTGTTCTATATGAATTTCGACAAACCGTTCAATGTCATCGCGGACCGGGGTTATATAGGCATCAGGTTCAAACCCTGATTTTTTCATGGCTTCCAAAAAAGGAATTCCTTCAGTATCCTTTAAATCCCTGACATGCTCAAGACCATAGACTCCTTTAATATTCCCCGATCCCCAAAACGTTAAGGGAAATCTGCTTCCTTCCTCTTCACAAAAAGAAACGACTTCAATCGTCTTCCGCGGTTTTCCATAGGCTTTATACAGCCTCTTAACTGCCAGGAAACTAGCGACGACCCCATATGCGCCGTCATATTTCCCCCCATCCTTGACCGTGTCTATATGAGAGCCGGTCAAAATGGTTTCACCGGAGGGGCCCGTTCCCTCAAGCCTGCCAAACAAGTTGCCTACACTATCAAAATATGTAATAAGGTTTTCTTTTTCCATCTCAGCTTTCATTGCCTGCTGAGCGCTCATCCATTCCTCGGAATATAATAACCGTGTAACCCCATCACTCTTCGTTGCCCCGAAAGATGCTAACCATTCAATCATCGAAGCAACTTCGTCCTTTTCATTTATGGACTGTTCGATTTGAATGCCCATCCCATCGCCTCCCTTCCAATATCCACTCATGTTATGAATATTCACAAATTTATGTTATCTATTATTTTACTTCCTTTCACCTATAACTTCATTGACATTTTCGTTAGTATTTTGGTGTTTTTTTGTGCAAAATGACCAACGAAAAGCAATCAAATAATGCCTGTAAAAGAAGAGGGTGCCGAAAACCGTGGTAAGTGCATACGATTTCATCACTCTCCGCCCACCACGATGCAGACAAAGGTCCCTTGCAACGATAATCTTCCCACTGGCCCGATAAAGGACAAGGTGTACACCCAGAAGTTTAATGCCTATCGGTTTTTCCGACACTTCCCCCACTGCAGCCACACGAAACCAATATTGCGATAATACATCCCATTAATCATAGCCGAATCTGCATTCTTTCGAAAACGGCGTTACTCTTTTTTTCTTACTTGAAGCAACTGTGCTTTCACTCATTTTATCGCCGCCCTTATTCTCACGTTAATTTTTATAAAACTTTACACAAAAACCTATTTTTATACAACCTAACAATAAACCAAACAATGAAGTTCGTAAGATATGCCAAAGGATTTGTATGATATGATAATTAAAATCCGCAAAGCATGTGTGTAATCGTAATGATTCAAGATATACAGGACATGTAAAACCCGATTCAATTCATTGGATTCATATACAGCTGTATTTATAAAATCACACTCAATAATTTATTTTCCCCAAATGAGGTGTTTCAGATGAAGGTAACAGATCTTTTAACAATGCCCGCTTTAACCGGTATGAATATAATTGCCGGAGAAACAGGGAACGAACGCAAAGTCCAGACAGTCAACATGATGGATGCTCCAGATATCATCAACTTTTTAAAACCAAATGAATTCCTTGTGACCACGGCTTATCACGTAAAGGATAACCCACACCTTTTGTCATCACTCGTCGAAGCGATGGCAAACCAGGGTTGCGCAGCCCTCGGGATAAAGACAAGTAGATTTCTAAAAGAAATTCCTGAGGACGTGCTGGTTCTTGCCAATGAATTATCCCTTCCAATCATTGATCTCCCGGCAGAAATGTCACTTGGGGAAATTATCAACCATACATTACGGGGGATTTTGGATCAACGGGCAGCGGAATTGACATTTGCAATGGAAACACATAAGCAATTCACAAACTTAATCATGCGGGGGAAAGGAATACAAAAGCTCCTTGATCATTTATCGGATATGATTGGATACCCCATCATATTAATTGACCAGTATCTTAATCCGATATTCCATCCAATTTCAACATCCGGAATTATTCCAATAATCAAAAAAATGAGTGATGAAGGATTCCGATTTCATAAAACCAAAACTTCATTCATTTCCTTTTCATCTCTATCCAATAAACGAACCTATACAATATTCCCCATCTATATGTATGAAGAAAAAATCGGCTATTTGACGATATCAGGAGAAATCAAGACTAGTGATAACCTCATAACACTGACGATAGAGCAGGCAACTAATGTCATTTCTTTTGCCTTGATGAAAGAGCATGCCCTTAAACAGCATGATCGAAATACCCGAAATGATTTCTTCCTTCATTTTCTGGATGGCAGTTTCTCCTCACAAGAGGAAATCATAAACCGGGCAAAAGAGTTTTCCTTAAATAATGAACAAGCCTATATATGTGCAGTCGGAAAAATCGATGAATCCGAATTGGCCAAAAGTTACACACAGCTGCAACGTAGGGCTGATTCGATATACGAGTTTTTAGAAGATGAGCTTCGCATATCACCTAATCCCATCCATCTCTTTACAAAAGGTAAGAAATGCATTCTTTTATACGAAGTGAGTGGAGTCTTTGCCGATGTTCTCCAAACTGTCGAAATCTCGCTTAAATCATTGCAGAAGATAATATCCAGCCAGTTCGACTGCACGATTTCTTTCGGAGTGAGCCTTATGAGCCCAAGTTTTTTACAAACAAAAAACTCTTACAAAGAAGCGAACGACTCCCTTCTGGAAGGAGGTCGTTCGAAAAGGACAGAATATATCCAAGCTTTCCAGACGAAGGATATTATGGAATTATTGAGAATCATCCCCGAAGAAGACTTAAAGAACTTTTATCTTTTTGCACTACAGGGATTTTCAAAAATTTTCACCGAGGAGGAGCAATCCTTATTAGAGACATTATCCGTCTATCTCGAAACGCATTGCCAAATATCCGAAACTGCTAAAAGATTATTCGTTCACCGGAACACCGTTGTTTACAGACTCGAGAAATGTGAAGAGCTACTCGGCAAGAGCTTAAAAGATTCAGAGACCACACTCCAGATACGACTTGCCCTTCGCATTAAATCCTTACTCAATCTATAAAAACATCAGTCTCACCTCCTTTCACTTTATGCAAGTTGTCTATATCAACGGCCAAAAATTGTATAATCTAACTAATTACAATTCTCTTATTTTTAATTTTGATAATATTAATCAGAACAAAACGGCGCGATATAATACGACAACAAGTTAGGAAAGGAGTTTTTTTATGAATGAAAGAATTAATAAGTCCAAGGCCTTCTTGGGTTTTCAGCATGTTCTTACCATGTATGTTGATGCCATCCTGGTGCCGATACAAATGGCAAAAAGTAGATAAAAGGATCCTGGAAGATGATTACCCTTAGTCACTAAATGCACTAAGCGAAAAGGAGTTCACGAAGTTCCTTGGTGATACTTTTGAACATTCACCTTGGATTGCAGAAAAATCGGCTGCCAATAGGCCCTTTTCACCAATAATCAACCTGCATCGATGCATGGTGGACATTGTAAGCAATTCATCAAAGGAAGAAAAGTTAATGTTAATCAGGAAGCACCCGAATTTTGGGGACAAAGTTGAAATGAGTGATGATTCTATTAAGGAATAGCGCGGCGCGGATTAATAGGACTTATAAACAGCCGTATTGGATACCTTATTTGGACTTTCAGAAGAGTTCAGGAAAATTGAAAGGAAAAATACCGAATTGTAATATTTATCGGAAAGGCCTGTTACAAATTTAACCATTATTGTGGATTAGGATAAAAAACTCCCCTTAGGGAACCCATTAATACCAAAGTATAATCCTATCTTTCCTAATCCACGTTTGCTTTCCATCTCTTAACCTTACTATGTAATATGATCATTTCCGATACCAACAATTTACCCAACTTTATAACTGTTCCATTTTTTCCTTGCTTTCCGAATAAATACCTCTTTATCATTCCAACTAAAATCAATTTTGATTTCCCCCCCCCTCTACTTAATGAAGTAGAGTAATTAAAAATAACCTCTTAAAACACATGACGAAACCCCACCTGTTCCCATAGCAACTGGTGGGGTTTCTAACTGGCTTCTACATCTACATCAACCGGGAGGTCCATCTTGTGCAATCACGTCCTTTCATTTAAACGGCTAATTTACTGTATTCATCCAACTGATCTTTAGTTAAGTTTTTGATGAAGTGGTCGAAATTTATCGACTCGATTTCATACCTTTCACAAATCTTTAAATAACTTTCATAGGCTTTATCCTGAATATTCATCATCTTGACTCCCCCTTCTGTTATATAACAATAAATTTAACTTATTAATAATATATAACAACCGTAATTTCCCGTCAATGTATTTTTCTGAAAATTCGGTAAGATTTTCATTCTTTTAGTATTTCCCATATTGTTCTTCGCTAACCGTCCTATAAAGGAAAAGCCGCCTTAGCGACAGCCCCGATCAAAAGCTAATTCACACGTTATTTCTTTAAAGCAAGAAATAGAATGCTGTTACATTAACGGCCATTTGAACAGCGTAAAAAACCAACTCTCCATAAAGGAAAATTGTTTTTTTTCTTTTGAACTATAGATTATCTAAACAATGCATTCGGTTTTGTAACTGCTGCAAGCACACCAGGTACACCTGTGTTTTCAGTTGTACCACTAATAACTCCACCTAAAAATTAGCGCGTCCAAGGGAGAACCCACAGGGGCAAAGGACGCCTTGGGGACCGCGGTAAGCGAGTGCCCGGAGTGTAAAATAACAAATTCGGCAAACTCAATCATTATCAAGTTTTGTCTACAGTCTGAGCAGGTAATCATACCTGCCGTTTTTGATGATTAACTAAACAGTGCTTTGCTTGTTCCCTTTTTTGAAGGGGATGGGGTCGGCAGTATTTCTTTTTGTAATATAGGGCCGTATGTATCGACACGACGGTCTCTAAAGAATTGCAGAATTTTTCTAGTCTCTTCTATTTCTTTTAAATCAATTTCTTGCACAATAATTCCTTCTTCCTCATCAAGTGAAGCTAAAATATTCCCGAATGTATCGCTAATGAATGAACCGCCGTAAAAATTCATATCCTTTTCCTGGCCCACTCGATTTGTCGCAGCAACAAATACACCATTAGAAATGCCATGAGCGGAAATTGCCTTTTCCCAGGATGATCTTGTTGATATCTCGGGATGATCTGGCTCTGAACCAATAGCGGAAGGATAGAATAATATTTCTGCACCTTGTAAGCTCAAAATTCGGGCAACTTCTGGAAACCACTCGTCCCAGCAAATCCCGACTCCTATTTTTCCAAAAGCGGTTTCATAGACAGGATACCCTGTATTGCCTGGAACGAAATAATATTTTTCATGATACTGGGGACCATCCGGAATATGATTTTTTCTTGTAATTCCTAAACATTCTCCATCAGCATCAAATACAGCTGCACTATTAAAATAAATACCGGCACCTGCTCTTTCGTAAAAAGGGACAATCAAGACAATTGCTAATTCCTTTGCTAATTCACCCATTTCGGCTAATGTACCGCTATCTACATCTTCAGCTAAATTATAATTTTTCACACTGACCGTTTGCGGAAAATATTGCGAAGAAAATAATTCCTGTAGGCAAACGATTTGTGCACCTTCATTTACTGTTTCTTTTATTTTCTCTATCGTTTTTTGAATATTTTGCTCAATGAATTCTCCGCAATGAATTTGAATAAGGCCAACTTTTACTTTTGACATTTTCTCACTACCTCCTTTTAATATTTTTTATCTTATACCTTTTGGACGACCTGGTTTTCATATACGACCTTTCCATCCATGATCGTCACCTTCACTTCTGTTTCAAGAATTTCCTCTGTTGATATGCTAAATAAATTTTTATTTAATACTGCGATATCCGCTATCTTCCCTGCTTCCAAAGTGCCTAATTCTTTATCTCTGAAAGACCCGAATGCCGGTGTAGCCGTGTAATATTTTAACGCTTGAGCTAATGTTATTCCTTCCGACTCTTGCCACGCCTTCCCGATTAAATCTTTTCTGGTGATTGCCTGATAAATACCCATCATAGGATTTAGGGGCACTACAGGAAAATCTGTACCAAAGGCAATTTTAGCACCAGTATCCACTAGTGTTTTGATAGGATAATAGAGAGGTTGTTGTTTTTCACTGATCCTGGCTGTATATGCCTCACTTTCCATTAATTCAATGTGTTTAGGTTGAAAGGAAGCGATTACATCCAATTCCTTAAAGCGATGAACATCATCCGGATGCAATACCTCCACATGTTCAATGACATGTCTAGCGTCTCTTTCTCCATTTACGTTTCTCGCTTCTTCAAATGCATCCAATGCTAGGCGGACTGCACCGTTACCAATTGCATAGAAACGAATTTGAAAATTTTCCTTATCTGCCTTTTTTACTAATTGTTTAATTGTTTCAGCTGGATAAGTTGTTCCGCCTTTTGTATCTGGACGGTCTTTGTAATGATCCAATAAAAAAGCAGTATGACTTGTCACAACACCATCTATAAATTGTTTTAATCCAGAAAAGGTGAGCTTGTCTGACTGATAATTTTTTTGTAATTCCTTTGCGACAGCTAAATCCATTTTTAACTCCGGCGAAAAGTGAATTCTGGTTGTAAGTAACCCTTCTCTCTCAAATTCCTTAAAAATTTCAAGATCGTCTAATGGATTTGGCGCAATTTTAGCTCCGTATAAATCATTAACGGACGTAATTCCCAATCTTTTTGTTTCATTAAGAAAACCTTGGAATAGTTTTACACGTTTATCTTTCGGTAATTTGTAGGCATGTTCTGATGCATACCCAATTGCCTGTTCAAATAGAAGGCCTGTCAGTTCCCCATTTTCATCTTTTCCAATTTCTCCATATTCTGGATCTGGGGTATCCCTCGTTAATTGAATCATTTCCATTGCTTTACTATTGATCCATGCGTAATGCACTTCTGCATTGAATAATAAAACAGGGCGATCACTAATATATTTATCTAGTGTTGTTCTATGTGGCAGCACTTTGTTCTTCCAATTGGTATGATCCCAACCGACACCAAATATCCACTCATCATTTGGTCTCGTTTCTGCAAATTCACCTACTATTTTGGCTGCATCTTCTTCTGAAACTGCATCAAATAATTTGGCACTGTCCTTCTGTAAAATGCTTCCCATCATAATGTGCATATGAAAATCATGAAATCCCGGAATAATTAGTCCGTCATCCATGTCATACACTTTTGTTTGATTTCCAAGGAATGACATTATATCTTCTTTAGAACCGATTTTAATAATTTTATTATCTTTAATAGCGATAGCTGCTTTTATTGGCTCATCTTGTAACCCAGTGAAAACATGTTGACCAGAAAGAATGATGTCTGCCTTTACCATTTTTATCCTCCTCAATGAATATAGCTTTTATGCTTGAATTTCTTTTTCAATCGCACTATCAAAAGAAAGCTCTGGTGGCCGTTTACTAAACATTTTCGTATTAGAAAGGAGCATGATGAAACCAATTCCAAACCATCCTAGTCCGAGTAAAAGTGCCTTTGAATCAAGACTTGTCCATAACCAAATTGTGAAACCAGTACCAATCAGCGGCAATATTAGGTACTTTAGTGTGTTAATTCCGTTTCGCTGTTTTTCTTTAATAAAATAATGGGAAATAACCGAAAGATTAACAAACGTAAATGCCACGAGCGCTCCAAAGTTAATAAAGGATGATGCTGTCACTAAATCAATAAATAACGCAGATAAAGCAAAAATGCCCACTAAGATGATGTTGTGTGTTGGAGTTTGAAATTTTGGATGAATATGACCGAAAATTCTCTTTGGAAGAACTCCATCTCTCCCCATCGCATACAAAAGTCGCGAAACACTTGCATGAGCTGATAAACCAGACGCCAGCCCCCCGGTAATATAACCTGCTAGAAAAATAGATTGAAATAAATTACCCCCGATGTACATAGCAATTTCCAAGGAGGCGGAATCTGCATCTTTAAAGGCTTGGAAATTTGGGTAAACAAGGTAACTGATGTATGAGATGGTGACAAACAGACCTCCCCCTATTAATGCGACGAGGAAAATAGCCTTTGGTATTACTTTTTTAGGATTAATGGTTTCCTCTGAAAATGTAGTAACAGCATCAAATCCTAAAAAGGATAAACATAAAATGGAAGATCCCGCTAATACTAAAGATAGTGGTATATCTCCATTCACAAATGGAGAACTCATGAATAATGTTCCTGAACCCATTCCGTTAAGTAACCCTTTAATTGACAGGAATGTAAATATAACTATTATTAAGAATTGACAGGCAACTAGTAAAAGGTTTATTTTTGTTGCTATTTTCACTCCAATTATATTTACAGTGGTGATTAAAATTACAAAGCCAATTAACCAGACGGAAAAAGGAACGGATGGAAAATATGCGTTTAAGTAAATGGCGATCAGTAATCCATTGATCATTGGCAAAAATAAATAGTCCAATAGGATAACCCAGCCCACTAGGAATCCAAGGTGAGGATTAAAAGCCTTTTGAGTGAATGTATATGCAGAACCGGCAACAGGGTAGGCCTTAACCATTTGACCATAACTATAGGCTGTAAATAACATACCAACTAAAGCTATGATATAAGCAGCAGGCACCATCCCTTTCGTTATTTCCGCAACAACCCCATAAGTAGAAAACACTGTTGTAGGTGCCATATAAGCCAATCCAAATAGCACTAAAGGAAACACTGTTAACGAACGTCTTAATTTTGCATTCTCCATGTATCACTCCACCCTTATTCGTGATTAATTAACTTATATGCAAATACCGTACCAAGCGGAGATTGATTATTTAACGATTTAATTACCGATAAATTCGAAATAATCACAATATACAGATTATTTAATAGATTAATAGTTTTATGCAATATTGCACCAATTATTTAAGATTGCATAAATAGTCGTTAGCTATGAAGATGTCTCACCGTGTATTCTGGTTGATACGAATAAGGTTCGAAATAAGCTACGTGCTGTAATGGCGTCATCGATAAATTGTATCTGGTATGACACGCAAATCTCGCGATTGTTTAAGATGGTATTAATGCTTATTGTGACATTTTCCCATTGATATATAGCCCTAAGAAGGACGATTCGAATTATTAGATTTTAATTTCCCGAATTCTCTCATATAGAGAAAAACCCTCAAAACTTATTTATTTATGAGAAAGAGACCCCGAATCAAACAACATCCCTCCCCTTGAAACTACATTATTCGACATCAACTTGGTAACTCAAGTCTTTATTGCAATCTTTTTGCCACTTCTTAATTAAAGAAACAGTACAAGTTTTAAGGGTGTTATACGCATCTTCGGATATCAACCCATCTTTTTTATGCTTGTCAAGTAACTTGTTAAACCTTTGAAGGTGCTTGACAATCCTTTTGGCTGCTTCCAGTTTTTCAAAACGGACCACTGTATCCAAATGTGCCTGTAGTGAACGGGCAACACCATGGTTGACAATTTCCCCATCTTCTTCGAATTGCTCAACAAGTGTCTTTATATAGGATGCATTTATAAACGTGGGATCACGGAATACTTCCTTCCCCTCGAACAAATTCAACAAGATCTTCGTTTCATTAATTTCCGTTTCTGGAATCTCGAAGAGATTTTTATCCAAAACAATCAAGTCCGCTTTTTTGCCCACTACAATAGAGCCTCTTTCATCCTCTGCGAAAATCACATTAGCCCCGTTGATTGTATAGCTAGTAATCATCTCCTCGAGAGATGCTTTTTCCTTAGGCCATAATACTTTCTTTAGATCGGTTTGATCGGTTTTGTCCCGATCCAATCTTGTTACCCCTACCTCTATTCCTGTAAAAGGCCGGAAGTCACTTAGAAATTCACTGGTGGAAGGAAAATCACTTGATGAAGCAACTGGTATTCCGGCTTCAAAATAGCTATTCATCCGATTAAGATTCTTCAACTCTTCAACTCTCACATCATCATACCAATCATTACCAAACCAGGCGGGCTGAGGAACAGGTATTACCCCTAAGTCCTTAAACCGGGAAACATCATCTTCCCGAACCTAGTCGAGATGGGTAATCACATGTCGGGAATCTCTTTTTCCATTTACTTTAGCTGCATATTCAAAAGCGTCCAAAGAATTACCACTGGGGTAAAAACCCTGATTGCCAATCGCATGGATATAGACGCGGAAACCCTCTTTATCTAAAGCAGCCACGGTCTCCTCTAAAATCTCTTGATCCCAAACCAGTTGATTGTCACCAACGCCGTCAGAAAATATTTTAATTGTATCTATTTTGTACAACTCTCCTTGATATTTGTCACGCGCTTCTTTAAATCTCCCAATCTGCTCTGTCCCTTTGGTTTCATCAGCCCATAACCCTAAATCGTATCTTAAGGTCAATTTCCCTGCATTGTCCAGATCTTCAAATGCTTTAAGCAAATCTTGGTTATTAATTTCTACAAAAAACTAATTGTGGACTAACCCTATAGTCGCTTCTCTCTCCTTTTCAACGCAATGAATCATAACTTGAACAGTAGATATTAATTTTAAGATAAAAAAGTTACCAGCTTGGCAAAAAAATAAGTATAAGAATGTAATAGATTGGATAAACTAATAAAAAAGGAGTGGGAGATTATGGAGACTAAAATTAAAGAAGGAACAAAAGAAATGTGGAGCGAAATTAATGAATGTATAACTCGGAAAATTAATGAAAAACATGATTTATCTTTTCAAAAGAAGAGCAATGATAATTATATGAATCTATATATTCAAACAGCAGTATTACACACCTTATTTGAACTATCAGATGAGTTCAGGAAAATCGAACGAAAATATAACCGATTGTGATGCTGGAAAGGTCATGCACTAAAAAATTCAACTTAATGGTGGATTAGGATTAAACTCTTTAAGGGAGCCTTTTAATCCTAATCCACGTTTTTTCTTTCCAGCTTTATTACTTCATCATTACCGCTGCCGACAATTTGACTAACATCAACTGTACCATTTGTTTCCCTTCCCTATAAATCCTTCTTTTCATTCCAACTATAATCCATTTTTCAATCTTACATTAAAATAAAAGAAAAGATTATTCGTCAATCAAGACAGTATACTTAAGCTTAAAACACCTGACAAAACCCTACCTTTTCCTATTAACCACTGGTGGGGTTTCTACATCCACGTCAACCGGGAGGTCCCTCTTTTGCAATCATGCCGAAAAAAATGGGTTCAATGTGTAAAGTAGTTTTTTAATGGAAGATTTTCAAGGGAGTTGTTTTTTTTATGGTACGCTGTGTCTAAAACTATTATTTGTTGTTTTATAAATCACTAAAATCTTGTATATTTAATATAACTTACTGATTATTGAATCCAATGATCAGTAACAGCTCGGAATAGCTTTATAATTAACTAAAATCATTGAATGTAAATATTTTTGAAAGAGAGCTGAAAGCCGATGTTGTGGTCACCGCTATTCGAAAATGATGTACCTGCAGTTATTCTTCCTTAACGGTAGAAAATTGCATCTCCGTTAAGGACTGGGAATATTCAGTTAAAACGGAGGGTACAAAATGAAAAACACTATATTAGGTTCTTTATATTTATCACTCGCTGCTAGCATTTGGGGCGGGATGTATGTTGTGGTAAAAGTTGTGGTAGACGTTGTTCCACCACTTGAATTAGTATTATTACGATATTTAATTGCGATTTTAGCATTGCTAACTATTGGTTTCATAACAAAACAATCTTGGCGGATTGAAAAACGAGACTGGCTTTTGGTTTTCATTATAGGACTTGTTGGAAACACAATATCTATCGTAACCCAGGAAGTCGGTACGCTACTATCTACTGCACAAATGGGAGCCATCATTACTTCAACAACACCTGCATTTATGGTGATATTTGCACGTATCGTTTTAAAAGAAAAGATTACTTTTAAAAAATCAATTTCTGTTATTTTAGCGACGATCGGTGTCGGTATCATTGTCGGAAATGCCCATATCGGCTCATCTCACCAGCTTGGGGGCGTATTACTGCTTTTTGCTGCATTAACCTGGGCACTCATGTCTGTTCTAATTAAACGTGTACCTGGGCAATATTCACAAATCGTTATAACGACATATGCTGTGCTTGTGGCAATTGTCTTTTTAATACCTATTACGATTAGTCGATTAGATGAGCTTGATTTTCAAGCAATCATGCATCCATCCATATGGGGCGGCCTTTTATACTTGGGCGTTATTTCCACAGCATGTGCCTTTTTACTGTGGAATCGCGGACTGCAAATGCTTACCGCATCAAGTGGTGGATTATTTTTCTTTTTACAACCTATAGTGGGAACTTTTTTAGGTTGGTTAATACTAGGTGAACAAATCGGCTTGTCTTTTTGGATAGGTACAATATTAATTTTTATTGGTGTGTTATTAGTCATTCGGGAAGAATAACATCATTAAATAGTTGATTGGTGTTATATATTAAAATGTCCCCTATAGAGCAGTCACTTAAAAAGGCTGCCTATTGATATTATCCCCTTAAAGTAGACAGTGTAAAAAGTCCATGAAAAAACATGGATGTTACACTTTACTTGGAGGGGATTTTAATTATGGCTAAAAAAGGGGATAAATTTCAAACTTATTCAAAGAATTCAAGATTCAGGTTGTCCTAAATTATTTAATAATGAGGGTAGCCTAGTCTTTTTTTAAGCTATCTACTTGAAGGGGGTAAGTCCATACTGCTTGTAAAAGTTTAGGATATTGCTAATTGGCTTATATTCCCCTATTATTGTGATATTCTATAGAGGGAGGTATTTTATGACAAAAAATACGTATGTTTTTAAAGTGTTTTTGGTTTTGGTGTTTCCCGTATTTACCTTTATTTATTTATGCGGCAGTTTCGGAATGATCCCTGCAGCTCTAGGGGGCTTGATTTTACTTATTGCCTTAAGCACTCTTTTATTTTCACGAAAATAAAACAACGGTAGTCATTTAAAAACAACCGTTGTTTCTTTTATATTTTATAGACTCCCTTCTTTAACGTCGGTGCCTTCGAAAGCCAATCCCAATTTCTTTCGGTACACATTACTTGATTTTTCTTAATCGGAAAACCATCTTCAGCATACTGGATCGCCGGCTCTAGAACTTCAGCTAGCATAAGTGTTCCACATTCTTTCAATATCTCACCGCAACCGTCTACCATCCCAGGAACTGTAAGTGCGCTTCTTACCCCGCGAAAAGGGATCTTCTTTTCTCCTCTATATGCTCCAAGATTGATCCGCTTCCATTATTAGTACGAGTTTTTCCGTCCTTCTTTTCATATATAAGCCAGAAAGTATCTCCACCAAGCCCAGTCATATGCGGATAAACTACATCCAAACATACACTCGCTGCCACTGCCGCATTATAAGTCCCCCCTTTTTAAAGAATTTTAATTCCTGCTATCGATGCAAGAGGGCTTTCCACCTTTCTTTTCGTCCCTATTATCGATTGGGTCATGCATTTACTCTTTTTATTTATTTTATATTTTGGAAAATTTATGACAATTGTATTATATCTTGTTTCTTTTTATTACGTAATTCAAATTTTAGTTTCCAAGACAAAAAGTGCGTTTTTTTAAATTCATCAACCTATTTTATTAAAAAAAGATAGTTATTTCGTTCGTTACGTAATTATTATTAAAATTTTTTATACATTTCGAAAGCACTTTTGTTATCATTAATTCATAATCCTGGAAATAAACCCTAAATTTTAAAACATGGAGGAATCGTTTTGAAAAATCCATATACGGAATTGACGATTGGGATGATGAGAACGGGGATATTAGGTTTCGGCGGCGGGCCGTCTGTCATCCCGCTCATCCGCCACGAAGCAGTTTCCCGTTATCACTGGCTCGACGATGATGAATTCGGGGACACTTTGGCGATTGCCAATACACTCCCAGGACCGATTGCCACTAAGATGGCAGCATATCTTGGTTATAAATTAAAAGGCTGGCCTGGAGCCATCGTCAGCGTGGCCGCTCACGTTTTACCTTCATGCATTGCGATGGTTTTCTTGATTGCATTCATTAATGTTTTAAGTAATTCGGCAATGATCAGTAATATGATCGCTGCTGTAATGCCGGTTGTTGCTGTCATGCTTGGTCAAATGGCTTATGAGTTTGGCGAAAAGGCGGTCAAAGGGTTAGGAAAGATGCTCGGAATCACCTTTTTTGCGATTTCCTTTTTGCTTCTGCAGGTCATTTCCCTGCATCCGGGTATCGTCATTATGATTTTCCTTTTATATGGGGCGTTCCATTTTAAATTAAAGGAAAGATTGAAAAATTAAAAGGTTAATAGGAAGGAGGAATCCGCTTAATGGGTCTTATTATCCCAATAGGAGTTGCTGTTTTTCTAGCGTTTTTCATTGCCAATATTCTTGGTTATGGCGGAGGTCCAGCCTCGATTCCGCTTATGTATGATCAAATCGTCACCCGTTATGGCTGGCTTGATAATGCCGAGTTCTCACAAATGCTTGCGTTAGGAAATTCACTCCCAGGACCGATCGCCACGAAAATAGCCGCATATGTCGGATATGATGTATATGGCTGGCCAGGATTTCTAGTCGCATTGGCAGGCACGATCATCCCTTCAGCCGTGGCTTTGATATATTTATTAAAAATCCTGCGAAAATACAAGCAATCGCCTATCGTAAAAGGCATGTCCCTGCTTGTACAGCCCGTGATCGCGATCATGATGTTATTGCTCACCTGGAATATGGCCGAGCATGCCGTAGGTTCCATCGGCTACATCCATTCAATCGTCATCGCTGGATTGGCCTTTTTGGCCCTAGGTAAATTCAAGATCCACCCCGCCTTCGTAATCATACTTGCCTTTGCGTACGGCGGCTTTATCATCCCGCTCACATAATAATAAAAAATCCACCTATATAGGGGGATTTTTTCATTTAAAGCTTCATGCCCATCCGGCTTTTATAACGTTTAATGAGAATTTGGCAATCAACGCTGACAACACCGACGACCGCATACAGCTTCTGATTGAGAAAACGTTCCATCTCCTGGTTATCAGTAAAGATTCCGTGCATATGGAGTTTACTCGGACCGGTCATATGATATAAACTCGTTACAGCCGGTTCACTTTCTAATTGCTGTGCGACTGATTCCAGATATTTAGGTTCAACCTCAACGTTAAAGAATGCCGAAACATGGATGCCGACCTTAGCTGGATTTATGACCGCAGTGAACCTCTCAATCACACCGTTTTCAACAAGATGATTGATTCTCATCTGAACCGCAACCCTGGAGAGCTCCACTTTCTTCGCTAAGTCGGTATACGAAATTCGCGCATCTTCATGTAAAACCGATATGATTTTCTTATCGATCTCATCAACTTTCAAGCTGGGAATCTTAAAGTCCTCTGCCATCCTACGTAGCTCCTTTTCGATTTCTTTATTCCATTATCGCAGAGAATACTAGCGGGTCACAACAAACTTCCTTTTTACTTTCAAAATTTAGCTTCATTATAAAAACGGCGGATTTTATGAATGATCAATAGCCAAATATATAAAAACTGATACGTGTAATGGCAAGCTAATTTTGGCAGCCCCTTTTCAATAGTCTCCCTCCAACTCATCCGCTTGAACAAGGAAAGGAACATCCACAAAGTTATCTCCTGTCATATAGCCATTTCCGTTAAAGGAGTGCTCAGGAAATGTCTCATTCCCATCCTTATCATAAAAATTTATAGCCAATTGTATCAGGTTGTTAAATTCAGGAAAGTCACTCTGCCGATCTTCTACCTGAAGTTTTACATACTGATCCATAAGCTCCCTCCAATTGTCAGGATACCTCCCGACTCCGTACGTTTTTTCATTAAGCGCAATGCTGTGCATCATTTCTATTCCAGGTTGATAGGTAGCTATGCCATCCGATACCATAAAACCTCTATCTTTTTTCATAAAAACCCTGATTTCGGAAATGTCATCTTTCGGATCCATATTCCACATGATCAAAGATTTTTCTTCTCCATTCCAAACCTGTGGCTGACCGCTATTTTCCACAGAAGCCACTCTCCATTTATTGCCCTTCCAGACCCAAAAGCTCATCCCATACCCATTATCTACGTTAATAAAGGGGACAAACACATGTGTATTATCCAAAAATATTTGATCTTGTATGACCCTAGGCTGAGCCTCAGAGAAGTTTGAGTTTATTCGTTCGATGACTTGTCTGTCCGATATGAAGGGTTCCGGCTCTTTTGGAAATCGAACAAATAAAAGGATACCTCCAATCGATATAACAGCTGTAATGAAAACAATCATTTTTGTTTTTTTAGTCATCCTTCTAACGCACCTCCAGTCAAAATGGATTCCTCTAGCCTGTAGTAAACCTGATGCCCTTTATTAGGTGTAATCAGTAGACCCTTTCCATCTTCTTCAATGAAAATGAGTGTTTCAAGACCTCTTCCTTTTTTAGGAACGGTACCTGTCAAAATATACGGGAACATTTCTTTGTACCCGCTATCTTCATTGATTCCGTAATACCAAGATTCACTCTCGATCTTTTTTTGTTTCATCTTGTTCATTTGTCTTTCCAGCTCTTCTTTATTCAAAGTGACTTCTTTGGAGTTCGGATGCGTCGCCATCAGCGAAGCCCTTTTAATGTCCATCATATATGTAGATATGTCAGCCTTAGGATACATCATTTCATCCAGCGGTATGGCTAAAAGTGAAGCACCCAAAAAGATGAAATTCCATATGAATCCGAGCCAGGCAAATCGACGGAATCTCTGCCACCGCCCTTCATTTCCTTTCCTTCTCAATAACCATGATAAGAGAGCAACTCCTATAGGGATAATGGGTACACTAACCACCTCATCTGATAGATTAAAAGTAAAACTAAAAGTGATCATTCCTAGTACAAACACAACGAGAGCCTTCCATGCTTTAGGAGGACTTTCTTGTTTTTTATAAATAATGGCAAATGCTATACCAATCAGCATGCAACTGATTGCAATAAGGATTAAAGAGGGTGCATGCATATATTTTTCTGCGTCAAATATTCCATTCATTCTATCTAATACTCTCCTTTTAATCGACTTCCTTTATACGAACCCCTAACTATACCATATATCCCTTTTTTTGTAACCGAAGGGCGATAAAGTATGACTGCAATCCCCCTCCTCATCAATTTAAGGCGGGGGTTTTACAGCCCGTTTAATGCGAGATAGAAGTTTATGAATATCAATGTACCCATCATCAATCCTTTGTTTGAAAGGTCTTCGTGATATTTTTGTATTCCTCATCATTGAGAATGCCCATTTTTTTGAATATTGCGGAATAAGCCATTATTTTTTTTTGTGTACGGTTTGTACAACTCATATGAATCAGCTCCTTTTTTTACATAGTATTCAATCGCAACAAAATGTTTCCTACACGCAAAACATTTTGTGTAGACTAAAATAAAAAAACTGCCGATTTTTATCGCCAGTAATACGTGATTAAAATAAGGTTCGCCGCGTTCTTTTAAATTTGATTCAAACCTGTTCCGTGGTAACCTTGAACCTGAAAAAGCTGTGAAACTTCTTCTAAAATTCGGCTCTCGAATTCCCCTTGCTGTAGAAGGTTTCTCACCGATTCCAAAAATAATGAATGATAGCATGGAAGATAATGGTCCGTCACTATCCAAAGTGTTATATATTCCCCAGTAGATTTTGCACAAAAAAATTCATAGTCTGTTATTTGTAGGAAGTGCCAAAATACAAACTGATTCCCATGTCCATATATCAAAACAAAAAAATGGCGGTTCGGGTCCATTAAAGTCCTTCTTGCAACCTGTCATCATTCGGATTATCGTTGTTTAAGAGGATGCGAAGAAATTGAAAAAAACTGCATACTTTCTTCATACTTTTTTGCTAAACTTACTCCATCAAATAAGAAGGTGAATATTTTGAAAATCTCCTTTAAGTTGGGACTATGTATTTTTGTTTGCATTTTTTTGATGGAAACCGTTTCCATGATTTACTTACATAATAAAGTGATCCATTCCCGTATCAATCAAGAATTGGAATCACTGAAGGCCCGTGGCAATAGTCATCGTGATGTGTTGGAAATCACTTATTCAAACTCAACCCTTCAGCATATCGCCCTGATGGAATCACATACAGATACAGATGTCGTGATAATGAATACAAGAGGAGATATTCTGATATCTTCCGAAAAGGTAAATAGGGGAATGAAAAAAATCTTAGAAAAAAACCTCCCCCAAGTACCACGAAAGGGTCTCATCATCCAATCAAGTTGGAAGGATGAAAGGTATATAGCCACCGTTACGCCATTTATCAGTGATAAAAAAAATGAAGGCTATATCTAT
This sequence comes from Peribacillus sp. CSMR9, assembly GCF_033141925.1. Classification (NCBI taxonomy): domain Bacteria; kingdom Bacillati; phylum Bacillota; class Bacilli; order Caryophanales; family Bacillaceae; genus Peribacillus; species Peribacillus sp. CSMR9. Next base: position 40,363 of record NZ_JAOPHO010000005.1, on the reverse strand, counting down.
ATGTTCAAAGATACGAGGGATGTTGAAGATTTAATCGCTCAATTGAATAGACATTTCCTCTTTGCAATTGTTTTGCTCCTTTTCTTCATGATTATCACCATTTATTTTCTTTCAAAAGCTTTGACTAGACCGCTTATTGCGATGAAAGAATCGACCACCAAACTCAGTAAAGGGAATTTTTCAGTGGCTGTACCAGTACGATCTCATGATGAACTTGGGGAACTTGCCCAATCCATTCAAAGCTTGGCTAATGAATTGAACTATTTAAAGAAGGAACGCAATGAATTTTTGGCAAGTATCTCTCATGAACTGCGAACGCCGCTAACTTATATAAAGGGCTACGCTGATATTGCCCGCCGAAAAGAATTGGATGCATCCGAAAGATCACGATACTTAGAGATCATCCATGATGAATCCCAACGATTAAACAGATTATTGGACGAATTATTCAATATGGCTAGAATGGATGTAAATACATTTACGATTTCAAAAGAAACCGTACAGCTCTCTACATTCCTGCAAACCATTCATGAAAAAGTGTTACCAGCTTTTACAAATAAAAAAATTCAATTGCACCTGGTATGCAAGGATCATTTATTTTTAGATATTGATCCCTCAAGGTTTGAGCAAGTCATTCTTAACCTGCTGGATAATGCACTGAAGTACTCGAACGAATATACAGTCACTACCATCAAAGCCACTGAATCGCTTAGCAGTATTTCCATCTCTATAATCGATCAAGGGGTTGGCATTCCAAGTGAAGATATACCCCATATCTTTGACCGATTATATCGTGTCGAGAAATCACGCGCTAGAGATACCGGTGGATTCGGATTGGGGCTCTCCATCGTCAAGCAATTAGTGGAAGTTCAAGGTGGAACCATTTCAGTTACAAGCAATTTGGAGCAAGGAACGTGCTTCATTATCACATTTAAGGAGATAAAATATGAAGACAGTGGTTCTGGTCGATGATGAACAGAGAATGCTTGATCTTATAGAGCTATACCTTATACCTCACGGATATACTTGCATTAAGATGAAATCTGGACATGAAGCCTTACTGTTCTTAGAGCATGAACATGCTGACATTGTCATTCTTGATGTAATGATGCCTGAGATGGATGGATGGGAAACATGTGAAGGGATCCGGGGGTTTTCCAATATTCCCATAATCATGCTCACCGCCCGGGATGCTGCAGAAGAAATGGTGAAAGGGTTGAAAAAGGGTGCGGACGATTATGTAACGAAACCCTTTAATGAAGATGTTTTACTTGCCAGAATTGAAGCTGTTACACGAAGAGTACATAATCACCAAGGTGTGTTCTTTAAGGGGATACATTTAAATGAATCCGCTTATGAAGCGCATTATGATTCCAAGACCATCCCATTAACGCCAAAAGAGTTTTCCATGTTGTGCTTGTTTTTAAAATCCCCTGACCAAGTGTATTCCAGGGATCACCTGCTTTCGACCATATGGGGATTTAAAACGGATACGGAAGATCGGACAATCGATTCCCATATTCGCAATATTAGAGAGAAATTGCGCCATGCAGGTTTTCCAGTAGACCAACATTTGAAAACGGTCTGGGGCATCGGATATAAATGGAGTTCTGTGGATTGATATGGATTTCATTTCTGATGCATTAGCAACCAGCGGACCCTTTTTCATTGCTGTAAGTTTAGTATTGAACATATTGATTAGCGTTCTTGGTTTTATTTCCAGCGTATTCATCACGGCTGCCAATATCACCGCATTTGGATTTGAAAAGGGATTGATCCTTTCTTACATGGGAGAAATTTCCGGAGCAGTAGTCAGCTTTTGGTTATATCGAAAGGGCTTTCAAACTTTCAAACCCAAATTCATGAAGAACCGGTGGGTCATGCAGCTGCAAAAGTCACAAGGCTACCATGCATTTTGGATGATTCTGATGCTTAGAATCCTACCTTTTATACCATCCGGCGTGATCAACCTTACAGCAGCATTAAGCGAGACGGGCGTGATGATTTTCTTCCTCGCCACATCCATCGGAAAACTGCCTGCCCTCCTTGTCGAGGCGTACTCGGTGACACAAGCAATGAAGGCTTCAAACGATGTAAAGATTGTTCTAGTATTATTGATTTTGATCATCGCACTCTTGTATTACTTTAAAAGAGGTAAGAAAAAAGAAATGTAATGAAATAGTAGGAGACCATGTAAAAAGAAGACTATTTGATATTTTCATTAAAATAAATAATGTTAAACATTATATAAGGATAGAAAAAAATTGAACCTAATCAGCTTTATCTATCCTTATTTGTAGTATTACAACATTATGATTTGACACGGATAAATCAATAATTTCGTTATTCAAGAAATGCGCCCGATTTTCAGCTTATAAATATAAATTAAAGAATTGCTACTTTATTTAACGATCAACCAATCGGTAAAATTTACCTTATATACAATTCTGTACAAAATCTAGGAAATGCAATCAATGTTCTTAAAACCTCTTTACCGCTTTACATTTTTACTTTCTTATTGTTTTCTAGAGGCACAGGATCAATACTCTGATCATTAGCTGTCAAATCGATCCCGTAGTCCTTTGCGAATACCATGTGCGTTTCTACTAGAACCTCAGCTGTATTTTCATCTAAATTAAATACTCTGGCGCCGCGCAGTCTGTTCCTTTCAGCTCCCGGCAGACCATAAGCGCCGAACCCGGTACTGCCCGCATAACCAAGCAGGATTCCGTAATAATTACCTACATAAGTGTTTATATGATCATGACCGCAAAAAACGCCCTTGACATCGCCTCTCTCCAGCATCGCTGAAAACAGTCCCCCGTTAATTGGTCCCATACACTCTTCTTCATTTCTTTCTCCTACTATATTATGCTTTTTAACGGCTACCTCATGATTGGAGTCAGCTCTTTGATCTACGCTCGCATACCACATAAATCTGTGTTCCCACAGAGGAATATGGATGAAAGCGAGTGAAGGAATTTTTCTCTTCCATTTTCCCTCTAATTTTTTTGACGTCTCATAATACCAGTTCACCTGATTAAAACGAAGCCAGTCCCAAGTCGGATATCCTTGGAAATCTTGACCTGCAATGGTTTTTGGCGCATATCTTCCACTGTCAAGAAGCCAGAGGTTGAAAGCTGCCTTTTTTCCTTTTGAATCCTTTATAAGTAAATTCATGTTACCTGTCCCAGTAATACCTTCGACGGCAGGCTTGTTCATATTGCATTTATAAGAAAGATAGATTTTAAGCATGTCTTCCTCATTAAGACCGCCCTTCGGGGTAGAATCTTCATCATGATTTCCAAAGGTAATGGCCCACTTGATTCCTCTTTGTTCCATAGGGTGTGCGACATTGTTAATGGCTTGCTTCATCTCCATAGATGTGTCGCATCCACCCGTAATAATGTCTCCATTAATCACAACAAAATCAGGTTTTTCTGTATCAAGCACTTTCTCCATAAGCTGTAATGTTCTACGATCAATACGTTCATCATCTTGTGTATCATTAAATTGAACGATTTTTAATTTTCCATTACGATTAAATTGAAGAGCCATGCCATCTTTTTCTTCTGCCAGTGCTACAGTGCTAAATAAATCATCTGAAAGTCCAGAGAATCCAAGTGTTAAGGCAAGTGTACTCATTCCTCCTATCTTGATAAAATTCCGTCTATCCAACCCTTCATGCGGTTCTTGATTATTCATTAGTAAAACTCCCATTCTCTTCTAGTAACTGTTTTATAGGGATCAAGCTATCGATACGATGGTGAGCAAATTAACTATGTAGTTCCAATTCAAAAAACCATTATGGTAAACAAAAAATTGGATTTGTATATATATGATTTCAAACTTACATTTTTTCAAAAATCACCCTATAAAGGTCAGTTCTTACTTCATAATAAGATGAAATTATTAGTGAGGTATTAATGTTATATGAAAGATAAGTAAAAAAACAATAGAGGAAGGAATGTGTAAGATATCAAAAAATCCTTACTGATTCATCGGGGATATATGGTAATAGAGGGTTGTCTCCGCTATGGATGGATCGAAGTGCTTTCCCTTTTGTCGTGTATGCCAGTCTGACTATCTCTTTTCAGCTATTGAATCGATGCAGGGTAAATTGGTTCATTTCCTTGAATCTTATACCGAATATAATGAGAAAATGCCTATACTATCTTCCTGTTTTCTGGAAAAAAGAATGAATATATTGTGTTTTAATGGGGAATTCCTTTATAATGCGCATTAGATGATTTTTTTAGCACTGAATACGAGAGGAGACTGAATATGAAGAAACTATTGTACCCAATCGTTATTGGATTATTGGCAGTTGTTCTAACAGCTTGTGGTTCGAACGATGAAGCTGATAAAAAAAGTGGCGGGAAAGAGACTAAAACAACTGAGGAACAGCAAAACAAGAATGAGAAAGAAACGGCTAAAGCAACTGAGGAACAGCAAAAAAAGATGGAAGAAATGCAGAAGGAACTAGACAAGCAAAAGGTCGATGAAAAGAAAACCGTGGCCATCGTCAATGACGAAAAAATTTCAGGTGCGGAATATAATACCGTTTTGTCCACGACACAAATGCAGATGCAGCAATTCGGACAAGACCCAACATCAAAAGAGGGAGCCAAACAAATTAAAAAGCAAACGCTCGACTCTTTAGTAGGGCAAACATTGCTTCTTCAGGCTGCTGATAAAAAGGGCTATACAGCTTCCAAGGCTGAAATCGAAAAGCAACTTGCCCAAATCAAAGACCAATATGGAAATGAAGAGAAATTCAAGGAAGCGATGAAAAAGGCAGGCCTGAATTCAAAAATGTTGAATGCTCAGATCGCAGAGAATATTCCATATACGAAGTATGTTGAAAAAGAGATTAAAGTGGATGAACCAACTGACGAAGAAATTGAAAAGTCCTACGACCAGTATGCGAAGCAAGCTAAGGCAAGCGGGCAGAAGGTACAGAAACTTGAAGAAATGAAGCCGCAAATCAAGGAACAGCTAAAGCAGCAAAAGAAACAAGAAATGCTTGTGAAACGTGTGGAAGAACTTAAGAAAAATGCTAAGGTCGATATTAAGATTTAATGACTAAAAGAGCTGCCAAATTAAACTGCACCCCAATTGTTAGACAGCATTAACAATTGGAGGTGCAGTTTTTTTGATTAATGGACATCCTACTAACAAAACTGCAACAAAGTCCCCTATTCTGGTAAATTGACTCAAATCCTTTTGAAGAAAAGTGCTGATGAAATGAAATGAATCAAGCAATTTATACTTTTTTATCGACAATCATCACTCACGGCCTTTCATTTTTTATACGCCCGTTTTAGAGAACCGTTCGATTCTTTCTCCGATTTCATCACGGACACGTTGGAAGGTAGCCCATTTTTCTTCATCAGTTCCTTCCGCTTTTGCCGGATCATCAAAGCCCCAGTGTTCCCGTTTAACATGCGGTGGCGTCATTGGACATTTGTCTGCCGCATCGCCGCATAAAGTAACCACAAAATCCGCATTATTTAATATGTCAGTGTCGATGGTATCTGATGTTTGATTGGTGATGTCCAATCCCGCTTCATGCATTGCTTTTACGGCCTTTGGATTTAACCCGTGTGCTTCGAGCCCTGCACTAAGCACTTGCCATTCTTCACCTAAATATTTCTTCCCCCAGGCCTCTGCCATTTGGCTTCTGCAAGAGTTACCAGTACATAAGAAGTATAGTGTTTTTTTAGCCATGCTGTTTCTCTCCTTCATGAGTAGAGTAAATCTTTAGTGTATGACGAGCAACCAAATATATAAACCAACTAATGTGATGAACAATGTTGGGATGGTTAGGATGATTCCAGTTTTAAAGTAGGTTCCCCATGAAATTTTCACGCCTTTTAACGATAGTACATGCAGCCACAGCAATGTAGCTAAAGAACCGATTGGAGTGATTTTCGGGCCCAAGTCCGAACCGATGACATTTGCATATATAAGGGCTTCCTTGATAACGCCGGTAGTATTGGTATCGGAAATGGCAAGTGCATCGATCATCACGGTTGGCATGTTATTCATAAGCGAAGAGAGAATGGCGGCAATGAAGCCCATTCCAATCGTTGCTGCAAATAATCCTTGATCGGCGGTAACTTGGATTAAATCCGTTAATACATTCGTCAATCCAACATTCCGCAGGCTGTAAACCACAACATACATGCCAATCGAGAAAAACACGATTGCCCATGGTGCGCCTTTAATAACCGTTTTCGTGTTGACTGCCGGGCTCCTACTAGCCATGATCAGGAAGAAAATGGCGACGATGCCTGCAATGATGGATACAGGTATCCCAATGAATTCACTTGAAAAATAACCAATAAGCAAAATTCCCAGAACAATCCAGGACAATCGAAACATTCTTTGATCCCGAATGGCTTCCACTGGCTTCTTAAGTTGTGATACATCATAATTCTTGGGAATGCTTTTACGGAAAAACAAATATAAAACCAAGATGCTAGCTACCAATGCAAAGATGTCCGGTACAATCATTCTCGATGCAAACCCGGCAAAACTGATACTGAAAAAGTCTGCGGATACTATGTTTACAAGATTGCTTACCACTAAAGGTAATGAAGTTGTATCGGCAATAAAACCACTGGCGATGATAAATGGAAAAATCATTTTATCACTAAACTTCAAGGCACGAACCATCGCTAATACAATTGGTGTAAGGATAAGGGCCGCTCCGTCGTTTGCAAAAAATGCAGCAACAAGCGCACCCAGAATACTTACATAAACAAACATCCTCACTCCGTTTCCCTTGGCTGCCCTAGCCATATTTAGTGCTGCCCATTCAAAAAATCCTATCTCATCCAAAATGAGCGAGATGATGATGATGGCAATGAAGGCGAGTGTCGCGTTCCAGACAATCGATGTCACATCAATGACATCCGCAAAATCCACCACTCCCACAAGTAAAGCCAAAACCGCACCGCCACAAGCTGACCATCCGATCGACAGTCCCTTTGGCTGCCAGATGACGAGAATGAGTGTTAATAAAAAGATGATAACTGCCAAAATAACTGATCCCACTTAAGTTGTACCTCCTAGTTAGTCACAACAAATCCGTTTTCCTTGTGCTGTTAATTCTTCTAATTTTAAGTTTTGACTTGGCAAATCCCCGATGACCGTTAGAATAAATGAATAATATGAGGATGTTTTGTTTAACGAGTAAAAAATCCATTGTCCCCTTCTCTCTTCATTCACGATTCCACTATCTTTCAACTTTCGTAAATGTTGGCTGATAGCTGGCTGGCTCATTTCGAACAGGTCCACAAATTCACAGACACAGCATTCATGTTCAGACATGATCTTAACCATGGTCAAACGGGTTTTATCACCTAGTAATTTAAGTATGTTTGCGGTGGTTTCCAAATCCAAAGCTTCATTCATTTGCATACTGCCCCTCCTTATTCAATAGTTAAATAAGTATATGCTTATATGAAATTAATTCTTGCATCATTATATAAGCATATTCTTATATACTCAAGTAAAAACTATACATCTTATTTAATATAACTTTACTCTGGTTTGACTACCCAAAAACGTCCCCTTCTTGCTCAGCGAATAGCAGTTAATCAAATATAGAATTTTTGTTAAGAAAGTATCGTTTATGGAGAGCGAAAGGAGAAGTTGGAGGGTATGACAATTCGTGAAGGAATCATACGAAACAAAAAAAACCGCCGAGTGACCGGCAGTTTTTTTGTTTACAAATATTTCCTATGAATACTTTTTCCATCATAGGAAAACATGACTTCTTTTCCTTCCATGACTGATTCCATATGCACGGAGCGGCCCCAAAGCTGATGGATATATGGCATGACTTTTTCGAGATATTTCAGATCCAGTTCAATATCTTCATACCAATGTTTTAGATAAAGTTCCCCATTACGCATGTAGTCTCCATCATTTACTGTGATATAGGGGAATCCGCCGTTAACCCTCATACTGACGAGTTGATCTCGAACCTGTTCCCATGCCTTATCGACGATTTTGTAATCCTTGCCCTGCTTTTGGAATAAATACATATCCTCCCGCATGACCAGGTCTTTGGTCAAATAATTGCGGAGAAAGGAAATATCCGATTCGATTTCCCTGACTTCGAACATCTTTTCCCGGCCAGATCCAGGCTTGACACCCAGCTTGATCATTTCTTCGGTTGGATTATCATAGCGTTCTTCAATATCTTCAAGCACTTTCAATCCGAGATAATAAGGATTTATGCTGGTCTTTGACGGCTGAACGACACCTGCGTTCAGTTTTGCGAACTCAATGGCTTCCCCTGAGGATAAATCCAATTCACGGATTATGCGTTGATGCCAGTAGGATGCCCAGCCTTCGTTCCCCTAAGGTGCTTAAAAATCGTTGAAGAATATTAACGAATTTACTTTTTTTAGGAAACAGAGACTTCTTTATTTAATTTTATCATATTTAATCTGTCTACTTCCCTTAGGTCTTCGTCTAAAGATTTTTCAAATACTTGGTCAATGTGATTTCTTGTTACTAAATAATCCTTTGGCAAGAGCGCTTTCCGTAGTTCCCTGAGGAAAAGATTAGGCGCGAGTTGAATTTCCTCTATATGCCCCCTGTATAACTCATGTAGATAAGTAAGAACTTCGGTTGTAATAAAAACAGGAATGGTCGAAATTTCTTCATCTCTTTCGTCATCATCTGATAAACTATCTTCAAAAAACTTAACCATGGATTTAACTTGTAACGGCATAAATTCTTTATTAGAAATGAAAAAATGTGCACTAATTTCCGATACATTACTGAACTGCTGTATATATTCATTCCCACTCAAACTTTTCACATATTCCACAGCTTTTCGTTTTTCACTTCTGTCTAAATCATAATGGTCTTTTTCCGTATACTTGCAGTCAAATGTATATGCATCATTCAATACTTTATTGTATTTTCTATTCCTGCACGAAATGGTAAAAACCCCTTCTGGTACAGCCTGCCCTTTTTTATTATTTCCCCATTTTGTTGCATTCGTAAAAATATCCTTTAAAATTGCAAACACATCATCTTCCAGTGTATCTTCATCATAATGTTGAGCCTCTTCTTTTCCCATTTTTGGAAGCTGACAAAGTGATTCATATGCTTTACTTGCAGCAGATGCAATATAAGCTTTAGATCTTAAAGCTAAATTATTCATAAGTGGTATATATAAATTTAAAATGTCTACTTCCTCATCCAATACAAATAATTTACCAAAGGTGATTGTTTGTATCGAGTCTCTTGTAAACTTTTCAACATAAAGATCATGTTGACCGACAAAAATAATTACTATTGGTGTCATTTGTTTTATTAGTCTGTTTAATAACGGATTAGGAATAGTATCCTCAGTAATCAAAAATTGAAATACTTTCCTGTCTTCTAATCGTTCTAAGTTAATAAAGTCATATTTTCTTTTTCCAAAAGTCATAACTGAGTTATTCAGTTTTTTCCATCCACCGTTCTTCTCCAAAACCCTTATATGAGACTGAACATAAAGATTCACTTGTTTTATTTCCGTCTTTAAAATTACGTTCGATTTTGCCCTTACTTCCCCTTCACAAACTGGACACTCCGATGGTACGGTTTGGTCAACTAAAATTCTTTCCTCGTAGGTACAGTCTTTTTCATGACAATAAACAGTTTCTTCTTGTTTTATTTGCAAAACCTTTCTCTCAACTAATTTCGCGTACTGCTCATTATTCTGTACATTTTCTGGGCTTACTTGGGATAATGTATAATCAACTAAATCCGATCGACCCTCAGTGAAATGTTCATTTGAGATTTCTTGAAACAGCGGAATCCCAAAACGTTCAAAAAATTTATCCATAAAGGATTGCTTCTTGTCTTTTTCTAAGCGACTATCATCCATAGTTAACAAAATGTGTCCGTTGTCTAAAACCGAGGAGCGAATGTTCCGTCTAGTTCCTTCAGCTATAACTGCCATTCCTGCTATATCCTTTATATTTGTCATGTGGATACAGTTTTTTTCATGAGCATCTTTGATTGATGACCATACATCAATATTGTTAGCCTTTATCGTTATTTCTGGAGAATTTTTCAACAAACTTTCTCTAAAATGAATACTTTCAACTTGAAAATCAGCAATATTTTTCCCATTAACTGGTTTACCTAATAGAACACTATCTAATACTTTTTGTTTATTATATTGGTTAAACACATCTGACTTTAGTAAGGTGAATTCACCTTCATATGTGTCTTCCAGATAGTTCTTAATAATTCTTTTTTCAGTTTCAGTCTTAATTTTCATTTCCATAATTTGATTTTCAATATTAACTTCGTACATCATTTCTTCGACTTCCTGATTTCTAATAGCTCCCTTGAAATCAGGTCGGGTGATATCGTTTAACTGTTTATACCAAAGAATTATTACTCTCTGATTGTTTATAATACAATACGAAAAAATTCGGTAATTATGTTTTTCACCAGACGCTTTAAACAAACGATTCTCTAATTCTTTTTCAAACTCACCATTTCTGGCTAAATCCTTGGTTTTTTCTATCGGAACCTTTTTATTAAGCGAAAAAAGATTGCCCGATCCTCTAATAGTCCACAAATGATAAGTATAAAAGGAAAAAAGATGAGCTGGAGAATCTTTAAATAACTGAAGAAGTTGAACTAAAGGTGTTGAAAAAGTAACTTCAAAACGGTTATTAACTGATTTATAATAAGATTTCATTGATCCCTTCTTACGATGTAGGAACTCCTTTATCTTTAAAAAAAGTAGTTGTTCATCTCTAGGAATCAATTTACCTTGTTTAATTAATTCTGCTTTCTCTTTCGTTACAATCCCCCTATCAAAAAATGTTAAAATTTCTTTCAGTTCTTCTAGGGAGCATTTTTCAATAGTTAAATCAAAAAGGCGTTTCTTCATCTCATCAGAATAATCATTAAATGCATCTATCCTAATTTTTAATTCTCTCCAATAGGCATCGTTTACATTTTCATTACTTGTATAAATTTTATTATTTGACAATTTCAGGCCCCCATTTTTGAATTACTATATAGTTCAAAAGATTGTTTGATTTATTCAAATTTTTGGATAATATAGTAATATTTTATCAGGCAATTAACTTATTGTCTAAACGTAGCCTCGAAAGATTTTCGAATATTCAAAATGAAGATATTTCCATTCCTGATGAATTTCTCTTTATTGATTCCTAATCACCGAGATTATAATTTTTTATTGACCAAAAAACCGAGAGCTAATATTTCCGATAATGGTATTCATTCCAGGAAAAAGGACAACTTCTCCTTTTCCCTTTAAATCATTAGTTTTTCATGTAATTCAGTCATACCAATGTCGGTAATTAGGGGTAAGACCCGATCGAGGTTTACCCCTAATTACCGAGAAAAAAATCAATTTTTATATTATAAGCACCTAATTACCGAGAAAATGCACAAAATAAAAACCTCCTTTTTCTGGAGATTTTCACTTGGCCTCATCTAAGTTAAAACGAAACTTACAATGCAGATGTCCAGCATCATTCACTATAATTTCCTCAAATACATATAAAAACAAGGCACGCAATTCTTGAGACTGACTCAATGATGCAGTCTGGAAGTTCCTTAGCTGTTCTTCAATTAAACTTTGATTTTTTTGAACTTCCACTAAAAATTTAATCCTTGTTCGTTTTTCTTCAATGATCCTTTCAAATTGATGAACTTTATCTAACAACCGTTCTTTTGTGATACCCAAAATTTTGATATGTGCCTCCTTTTGGTCTTTTTCCTTAAAGCACTTTTCAATTTCAATAATACATAATTGGAGTTTTTCTTTTTCTCTTTTCCATGATGCCTCTAAAACTTCTATATTTCCTCTAATGTTATTTATTTCACCTTCCACATTTTCCTGAACAGCCGTTATAACTTTTACTGTTTCGACACCCTGATAACTTTTGAATACTTTCAAGGTCGTATCATGGGCATCATCTGCATCAATTTTATAATTGCACTTTTTGCATAAATACAACCTTTTCCCATAAATTTTCCCCTGGTTACTCGTGGTCCGTTGATCTTTTCCCGTCAATAAATTATCACAGTTTTGACATTTTAATAAACTGGTTAATAAAAAGGCAGTTTTAAAATGCTTCGGAGGGACTTTTCGGTCTTTCTTGTTGATATACATACTCCAGCAATATTCCCATTCCTCAATCGATAAAATAGCGGGGATAAGTGAACTTTTTTCCATTACCCATTCACGTCTATCTTTTATGGCATTATGTTTATTTTCGTATTTTCTTCTGATTGAAATATACCCAGCATAAAAAGGGTTTGTAATGATGTTTTTCACACGATCTTTGTTCCACGCTTTCCCACGGTGACTATTTGGAGGCATCTGATTAGCGATGGATGTAAACCCATTATTATTTTTGTATAAATCAAATACCTTTTTTACCAGTTCAATTTCTAGGTCAATGATTTCAACCTTTTCTGTTCCGCTCATTTTTTTGGGAGTATACTTATAACCAAACGGAGCCCTTCCTCCCGTCCATCGTCCTTTTTCTGCCAATGTTTGTATCGCATTCTTAGTATTTACTCTTATTTTATCTAACTCATATTTCGCCACCCCATCTTTAATGGCTCTGAAAATCGTATCTCCGAAATCATAGAGACTTTCGGTTTCACTTTCAATAATGGGAATGTCTAAGATGTGCATTGTTGCTCGAAACGTATCATGTTCTTCTGGGATACGGGCTATACGAGAGTGAGAGTAGATGATGACAAAGTCAAATTCTTTTGAATATGCTGCTGATATTAAACTTTTAAATCCTTCTCGATTCTTTTTTCGAGATGAAACACCTTTATCTAAAATTTTTTCAATAATTGTACAGTCATATTTTTCAACCAGTTCGTATGCACTTCGTAATTGTGTATCCATTACTTGCTTATGAGTAGAATGCCGTCCGTAAAATACTCCTTTCAGTCCAGGTGTTAGTATTTTAGATAAGTCCAAATTCTTCCCTCCCTGTTATACCTGTAAATAATGGATGATGAAATATTATAAGAACCCGCTCCTGGCTTATTTCAATTTGATAAACGATATCTTCGAGTAATTCCTGCTTTTCTTCATCATTTAAATCATCTGCAATTATGTTCATTAGGGAACCCAGTTTCCAGTCGTCTATTGTTTTGAATTTTTCTTTTATTTCAAGAATTTTTGAAGTTAATTCAGAAATAATAAATTGGTTTTGTTCGAATTGTTTTAATTCATTTTTAATTGCATCATCAAGATGGAGTGCCTCTCCTCTTTCAAGTGCTTGTTCTGTCCTTTCCACCATTAAATCTTCCAATCGTTTAAGATCCTGTTCAATGTCTTTTACCGCTTCTGAGTATGCAGCAATTTCTCCATTGTATATTTTTTCAATAATTTTAGAAAAATTACTTTCGAGCATGTTTTTAAAAAACTCATTTGCCTTTTTTAATACTTCCATTTCCAGCCACTCCTTTGGTGCACGGACTTTTGAGTGCCTTTGACACTTGTACACAAAAAATGAAACACCCTTCAACTGATGAGACCTTCCAGACATCATTTGATTGCATTCACTACAATAAACCAGATTTTTCAGGAGATATGTTTCATACACATCTTTCGGTCTTTCTCTTTTTGTTATTAAATCATTCATTTTTATTTGAACCTGTTGCCAAATTTCATCATCTATTATTTGAAGATATGAAACTTTTCTTTTGATTTCCCCTTCTGTTGTCCTATATATTCTTTGTCCATTATAAATAGGATTAGTAAGCACTTTTTTCATCCCCGCATAAGTCCATTCCTTATCATTTCTAAACCGTTTTCCCTTTTCATTTGTTAAATCAACAAACATTTGTAAAGAGGTAAAATCCTCATCTAAGAATAACTGATATATTTCTTCAATATCCTTGATCTCTTGGTCTACCTTTTTCCATTCCGATTTCTTTATTCCTTTTTCTACCTCCTCCAGAGATTTCTTGAATCCAAACGGAATAGCACCACCAGCATGTTTGCCATCCTTAGCTACTGTTATTTTAGAATCCTGTAATTTTTGAACTAATTTATCAGCATCCTCCTGATTCATGGCAGCGAGAATTCGCTCAATTAGTTCAGATTCCATCGTATATGTCATAGGTACTTCAAAACTTGCAGCAAAAATCACATTCACATCGTACTGTTTCAATAATTCAAATAAGCTCATATACTGCTGAACATTTCTTGCTAACCTGCAACGGCTATATACAATTAAATTTTTTACTCTCCCCTTTTTAATCGCTTCCAATAAAAGTTTCATTCCGCTTCTCTCTTCAATTTGTGTCTTTCTTGCAGAAGTTGCTCGATCGATAAATTCATTCTCTATTAATAAGTGATTATTTAATGCGGCTTCCCGTACATGATGCATTTGCATATCAATGGATAACTTTTGCTTATCTGCGCTGATGGAATTTCGATAATAAGCAACTGTATTCACTAATCGGTAACCTCCTTTTCACACTTATTTTTGCTCTCCACTTCTTTCAAAATAAGATTCGCATATAACTCAAACCATTTGCTTGCTGCTTCAGGTGAATTTACATATTGAACTGATACTACTTTACACTTTGGCATTTTACGTCCCATTTTATTTGCTCCTTAATATGTTTATGGTTTTTATTTTTATTTATGGTATTAAAAAGTATTTCAAGCTGAAATGTTTTTGCGCAAAACAACCTGAAGTAGGACAGCTTTTTATAGAAGGCCCTATGTCTGAATAGGATTTATTATAAACATTTATTGGCAATAGTATTCACTAATATGAATAGTTGTTTACATTAGTGAATAATAACCTAAAAAAATGGAGAGCTTAACCATTATAATGGTGGCTCCCTTTTCGTTTCAGTAAATGCAACTTGAAGATTGTTGGTTTGAGGTATCCCTATTTTTTCATTTAACAGATGGAGAATTGCCGCCTCTTTCATTTTCAAGTCACAATCGGTTATTTTTTGTCTAATTAGTTGTCTAACATCATGGTTGCCAAGATCGTTTATATGCTTAAACAATATTTTTTCAGACTCGATATGAACAGAAAAACGAATTTGGAGTTCCCCCATTTGCACTCCCCCTTGCTTTTATATCTATGCAAGAAAATCAATAGGACAACCCTATTCATTATTAATAATTCTTCTCTCATTATTTAATTTATCTAACCATATATTGAGACAAAAAGAGGTAGGGGGATATTTGTTTGAAACACGAAAGTAATGAACTCAAAGAAAGATCTATTGCCCTGTACTGCCGCGTTTCAACTGATGAACAAGCTCGTGAAGGTGTTTCCCTGGATGAACAACAAGAACGGTTGACCGCATACTGTCGAGCAATGGGCTGGAGCGAGGCTCCGCTTCTTTTTATAGATGATGGTTATTCAGCAAAGGATTTGGATCGGCCACAACTTAAGCGTTTATTAGAAGCCATGAAAAATGGAGAAATCTCAAAAATTTTAGTAACAAAACTTGATCGCCTTAGCAGAAGACTGCTTCATCTTTTGGAACTAATTGAGTCATTTCATCATGTAAATGTTTCTTTTATTTCTATTAGTGAGGCATTCGATACCAATACTCCTGCGGGTCGTCTTACCCTTCAAGTATTAGGGGCTGTTGCGGAATTTGAACGCGAACGGATACGAGAACGCGTTTTTGAAAACATGTATCACGCTGCTAGTCATGGAAAATGGCTTACACAAAGCCCCTATGGTTATCGCCTAAAAGATAAAGAACTAGTCATTTATGAACCTGAAGCAAAAATTGTTCAGCAAGTATATGATTGGTATCTAGAAGAAGGAAATGGCTATTACACAATTGCTAAAAAATTGAACGATGAAAACATTCCTTCTAGACAAAAAAAGGAATGGTCCATTCGTTCCATAAAGTTAATGCTCACCAACCCCGTTTATAAAGGCACTCTTGTTTGGAACCGTTTAGATTCCAGTAAGAAAAAACGATCTGAAAAAGATGAAAAAGATTGGATTGTTCTCGATGATGCACTTCCATTTATCATAGAGAAAGAAGCATGGGACAAAGTTCAAAATAAAGCGAATAAAAAGCAGATGGCACCAAGAGCTCAAACAAGCCCCCATCTTCTTGGTGGCCTACTAAAATGCGGAAAATGTGGTTCAGGAATGAGTATTGGTTGGTCTGGTTCAGCAAAAAAACGATACCGTGTTTATCGCTGTTCGGCGAATAAAAATAAAGGAACTTGTACAAGTAAACAATACAAAGCCGAAGATGTAGAAACATGGTTCAAAAAAGGTCTTCTTCAACTTTCTAATACCATCCAAACAACGATGATTCCTCATCTCATTCAAAAAAGCATTGCAGAAAATACAAACACAAAGGACCAAAAAATACGGTCCGCTAAAAATCGATACAAAAGAAAAGTAGAAGCATACACAGCAGGATTGATTGAAATAGAGGATTTAGCTGAAGAAAAAAGGCGGTTGGAACAACTCATTGAGGAAGAAAATGACCAGGACCAAACTACACAGATTGACATAAATCACCTACAACAGTTAATTATGAAAAAAATGAAAAACATAATTGATGCTATCGATGTATTGCCTGTCCCAGAAGCAAAATCACTAATAAGCACACTTGTAGAAAAAGTCATTTTATTTAACGAAGAAGAACTGGAAATCGAACTAAATGTTCTTTAGTGATACTCCGTTCAATAATGTAGCCTTCTAAATGCGCCGAGGAAATCAATATCTTAACTTATCTTCAATTTTTCCTTGGCAAGCATCCCTATACCCCATGCATTTACCAAAAGTCGTACAAGCTTTATTCCGCAAGCTAAAAAATTCATTAGTGTTTATAGAACTTGCTACACACTGCACAATAACAAAATTATTTTTCGTTTCCAGCTTGGGTTTATAGCAATATAGCTTGTATTTTGAGATTAAATTAAAAGTTTATTTATATCACTTTACCCTTATAAATTTACAAAAGTAAAATGACTAGACATTTGATTCACCAGTCTCCTTTTTCACTTTCACTTCAACCTGGATAATTCTAAGTTTTTCTCTAATTGCATTTTTAAGCATCGGTTTAAAATTTTTATATTTTTTGTCTGTTAACGGACAGCGATATTGTATCCCCTCAATTATATTTTCTTCAAGTTTTTCTTCTTTATTAAAAAATGCAGAGTAAATACTTTTTGGAATGTCCTCACTTTTTCTTATAAATTCGATGACGTCGTTGCTACATTCCTTACTTATCTCATTATATATTGATTTAAAATCTTGAAAAGAAACTGTCTTGATCAAGCTTCCATCAATTGTTGATGGGGCTTGTTCTTTTTTTGAATGTGTTATCTCACTCTTGACCTTTACTAATTCTATTGCCGTTTCTTTACAGGTTTCTTCAACCTGTTCATACAATTCCTCAAGAAAGTTGTATTCCTCTTTGAGCTTATCAATTTCTTTTGTTAACTCATATTTTTTTTGGTTTGCAAGATGTAATTGATTCGTCAAACCATCTATTTTTTCTTCCAACTGCTGTATTTCTCCCTCATGTTCGATTGATGGTGCTTGGATTATTTCGTCAACTGGTAAATTAAATTCAGGTTTCTCCTCCTCTTCCGATTTTTGATCATCCAGCCTAAAAGCATTTTCAACATACCATTCATGGACAGCCATAACTTCAGGTAAACCTGGCCGCTGCTCATCTATAAAATCAAATAAATCAACATGGTGAATCTTCCACCCTTCTTTACGGTTATCAGATCGCTCCGCTCTAATTTTCCCATCACGAATCCAACGTGTAACCATTTGAATCGAATCGGTAATGTAATACTCTTGAAGAATTTTTATAGCTTGATGAACATTGTAAATTCTCATCTTCGTTTTCTCCACCTTTTATTCATGTTACAGATAGATATGAATCATTTTCATAATTAATGACCGAGCTTGAGTGACCGTAATCCTTTTTTTCTTTACAGGAGTAATTTTAATAAAAAGTAATCATTTGACAATTAGGAACAGAATCATTTAAAATCACATTAGTCAAAAAAGGTCAAACACTGTGCGAGGGAGGCGATTTAATTGTTTATCTGTTTTTATTGTGGGGATTCTCTTGAAGATAGCCAAAGAAGTGAAGAACATATTATTCCTGAATCATGTGGAGGAAACATAACTACATGGAAAGTTTGTAAAACGTGCAATAACCGTGCTAACAAGGAAATAGACGAAAAATTTAAAAATGAATGGTTTGTAAGTTGGGAAAGAGCATTTCTTGGTTTACCAGATAAAAGAGGTAGAAAACACACTGAACGAATTGAAACAACGAAGGAAGACGGAGAAAAAATTCAGCTCCTTGTTTGCGAGGAAGGCATAGTTCCAATAGCTAAACCAGATATTAATTGGGAAAACGATAAAATAACGTTAAAGGTAGACCCAAGATATGTGACCAATATTTTAAAAGATGTCGAAAAAAAAGCAATTAAACAAGGTATGAATTTTATCGCTCCTGATGAATTACCGACACCAATCTCAGAACAAGTCGGAAAGGTCGGAATATCCAAAAAAATTGATGTACCAGTAATTCGACGAGAACAGGTAAAAATAATACTTGGATTAGCTTGTTTCTTTATTCCTAACTTTACTAACTCGACAACAGCAAATTTATTACGAAATTACTTATGGGACCCAAATGGTAAAGATGCAATAGTTAATTTACAATCAAAACTTTACCCCTTCGATGTTACGAAGGATACTTTACCTTCATATATTCAACAAGGAAATACCGTTTATACTACCCCTAATGAAGGAATGGAGATAGAGGTACTAATCCAAACATTAGGTATTGAAAATGAACATATATTTGCCGTATACAGACACAAAGGTAAGTTAAGACTTTTCTTGAGTATTTTTGGCAAGATTAATGCTGTTATTGATACTTGCGAAAGTCCTGACCATTTCTACTTAGGTCCCGTGTTGTATAAAGATACAGCATATATAGTTCATCCAAAAGAGAAAAAGCATAAAAAAATGAACATAGAAGAAATTTTAACACTTGTTCCTTCACTTGCTTCTTCCAAACTTGCTGGAGCGCTTAGCTCTCGACCAGATTTGCTTAACTCCTAAAGGAAATCGGTTCATGATTATCAGTAATTGTAGAACACAGTTTTTTTAAAATGTTTAGCTTTGTTAAAGATTAACGTTGATTTTTGAACAAATAAAAGAGACCACCTAATAAGTGGTCTTCTTTAGTGCATCATATGGATTTAACGCACCCGTTAGTTGAATAAGAAATGATATAATATTCTAAAATTTAAAATTAGGAGTTGTAATATTTATGGATTTTTATATTGTTGATGTATTCGCAGAAGAAAAATATCAAGGTAACCAATTAGCTGTACTTATTCCCTCGAGAACAATATCTACTGAAGAAATGCAAAAGATTGCAAGAGAGATAAACTTTAATGAAACAACATTTATTTTATCTGGCAAACAAGACAACGGAGGATACGATGTTCGAATATTTACTCCTGATGTTGAGGTTCCTTTTGCTGGTCATCCAACATTAGGAACAGCATTTATCATTCAGAAAGTTTTAGAAAACAATGAAAGTAAACAAATAACTTTAAACCTTAAAGTAGGACAAATACCTGTAAATATTGAAGGTGAACAATTAATAATGAAGCAAAACCCACCCGAATTAGGAACGATTATTCCTGATCAAGATATTTTCACCGAAATATTACAGATACCAAATGAAGATATTGATTCCCGTTTTCCAATTCAAATTGTATCAACTGGATTACCAGCAGTAATTGTTCCTCTTTGTTCATTGGATGCTGTAAATCGTTGCAAGATCAATCATAATAATTATCAAAATTTCATTGATAACGTTATAAAAGCAAATATTCTTGTCTTTACTCCTGAAACCAAACTAAAAGAAAATGATTTAAATGTAAGAGTATTTTTAGATGACACAGGATTCCCTGAAGATCCTGCGACTGGAAGTGCAAACGGAAATCTTGCTGGATACCTTATCGCACATAACTTTTTTGAAAGTAAAAATATAGTGTACAGAGTTGAACAAGGATTCCAAATGGGAAGACCATCTATTTTAAATATACAAGCTGAAAAGCCCCAAAATTCCATTCAAATCCTTGTAGGGGGTAAAGTATTTTTAATCGCAAAAGGAGAATGGTATTAACATTAGAAAGTCCAAATTCGGGCTTTTTTTAGATTAATATTTTATTCAAGTCTCTTCCGAACGTAATAACCATTGGATTATGAGCCATCAAGGTTTACCTCATATTTCTGTTTACTCCTTATTCTTTAGCTAAACTCAATAGTTATGCCTTAGTAAACTAACCTGCACCGTTAGCCATCCATGAATCGCAAAGAATGAAAATGGTTAGGTAGTGTCAATACTGATACTGACCTTAATCCATTCAACCCTAATCCATTGACTAATTAATTAACGCTCTCCTCTTTTTTTAAAACGATTGAGCACGGTCTTCTTAAGTATTGTCATTTTTCTTTTTTAAAGAAACTTATTTTCATGGTAGTTCCATAAGAAAAAGCTGCCTTAAAGACAGTTCCGATCTTCAGCTAACGCACCCATTAGTTGAATAATTTTTTTTACCTTAAAAATGTTTTGTATATAAAGAAAGAGGGTATAGAATTGGTTAGTTAGACAGTTATTTAATTGGGGGAATAATAATGGCAACTCTTTTAAATAATTTAACAAACTCGTTAATCGAGACCCGTCAGCGATATGCAATGCTTAAAGATAATGGCATTGATTCAATGAGTACCATTTATCCTGCTATCCCTTGGAATGCCGAACTATATTATCACCTTTTAGCGACCTTACCTAAAGAGATTGACCGTCTGGAACAAAGGATTATGAAAATAGAAAGCAACTTTAAAGCCCGCAAGTGATGGTGGGCTTTTTTCTTTGGCTGTTACGATAATGTTGAAAACTCAATATTTAAAGTGCAGTAGATAGTAATCAAAAAGAGGATAATAATCCGAATTTCGGACTAATTATCCTCTTTTAGCAGTCACACATTAATTTCTAACAACAACTACTACCGCCTAATAATACTAACCCAGCACCTTCTTGATTTTCTTCTTTGTCCAATGTTAATTCATCAGTTCCAGTAATTTGTGAATCCATAGCGACTTTGATTCCGTTAATAGTTTCAATAGTATCAGATTCCTGCGGGTCATCTAAAGATATAGTAAATTGTGGTCCACAACAACCAGCAACAGAAGTAAGACGAATCCCATCTGCACCTTTTTCATTTAAAAAATTTTCTAGTAATCCCTTAGCTCCATCTGTTATCTTCATATTAATTCCTCCCCTTTTCTTTTATGCATTAGGAAATATTCTTTTTAATGCATCCTTCATTTCTGGTTTCATCTTAATTTTAGGACGTGCGGACTTAGCCATTTCCTCTGCTTCTTCGATGGACTTTGCCTTACCCAAAGTCAACAAGGTTCCAACGGCAACAGTTCCCGTACGATTGCTTCCTCCAGCACAATGAAAATACACTTTCTTTCCTTCATTATATGCTTTTACGACATGAGCGATCGACTTTTTAATGGATTCATCTTGGTGTTCAGCATCATCGACAATGGGACTATGCATGCGGTTATACTCCGTATCTTCAGGCGCTTCTGCACGCAAGTCGAAAATAATATCGGCTTTCTCATTTTCCATCATGTCTTTCACATCATCTGCGCCACCGATGTAAATGCGATCTTTAATTAATTCATGATAAGTCTTTGTTGTCATTATATCCATCCTCCAATTAAAGTGACTTACTCCAGTCATGTACGACTTATCAATCAGTTAATGTAATCTTTCAGCTTTTCATACCCAATCTTTTCCTCATGCATCCAAGGGATGTTTACACATTTCTCAGATGACTTTTCTTTAACTTCATGAATCCATTCCTTTTCTGACATTGCTTTCCCGCTTAATACAGGGTCAACCGTATTTGTAGCATATAGACTCTGATTAATCACCCACCACTGTGGATCGATTTTCGCCCTTCTTAAATCATCTTGTAATCGGGATGCTTCTAACACGGGTGTGGCTTCGGCAAGTGTGACGATCACGACGGCAGTTTCTTCTGCATTCCTAATTTGAGGAAGTAATTTTGTTACACTCTCAGGGACTTCACCCGTTGACTTGGCAATCTCTTTACTATAAGACTGTGCAGCATCCAATAATAAAAGCGTGTGACCCGTTGGTGCCGTGTCAATAACGACCATTTCATCTTCTGATTTAGCGACCACTTCAGCAAAGGCTCGGAATACGGCTATTTCCTCCGTACAAGGTGAATTAAGATCTTCCTCTAAATAAGCGAGTCCTTCTGCATCTAAATCTTGGCCTGCGTTCTTTAAGACATCTGCTTTGTATTTTTCGACTTCTTCTTTTGGATTAATGCTGCTAATCGTTAAGTTTTGATTGAATTGATCATTTTCGAATTGGTAATTCAAGTGCCCCGCGGGATCTGTTGTCGTTAAGTGCACACGGTGCCCCTTCTCAACTAAACCAACGGCAATCGCGGAAGCCACCGTTGTTTTCCCCACTCCACCTTTGCCCATTGTGAAAATAAGCTTTGTATTATTTGATGAGAAATCAGTGATCATTTCATTCAATCTTGGAAGCTTCGCTGTTTCATCTTCATATGTCACCATCTTTGATGGGATCGTATATTGTTTAAATAAATATCGTAAATTGTCTATCCCTGTTAAGGAAAAAGAAACAAACGGTAACGAATAAACAGCGATCTGTTTTAAATGTTCTGGTATGTGCTGCAATGCGTTTCGTTGTCGGTGATAAAAGGCGGATGACACTTCATCTTCTTCAAGGTGTGTCTGAAGAAGCCCATTCACGATAAGTATTTGGTTTTTCACGCCAATTTCTTTGAGTTCATTGGATGCACGGTCTGCTTCAAATAAGGATGAAGCATCAGGTCTTGTTACTAGGATTAATGTGGTTTTACTTGGATTGGAAAGGACCTCCACAGTTTTAGAATAAAGGTCTTTTTTGTCCGCCAACCCTGATAAAGGACCTAGGCATGACGCACCGTGTGTGCTTTCTTCCAGGAATCCACTCCATGCCGTCGGAAGCTGTAAAAGCCTTAACGTATGCCCAGTTGGAGCGGTGTCAAAGATAATATGGTCATACTGATTGACTATGTCAACATTAGTCAGCAAATTGGAAAATTCATCAAATGCAGCAATCTCAACCGTACATGCTCCTGATAATTGTTCTTCCATGGTAGCAACGACAGAATCAGGTAGCTTTCCTTTATATGGACCAACCACTTTGTCACGATACGCTCTCGCTGAAGCTTCTGGATCTAAATTACTGGCAAATAAATTATCAACACCTGGTACGGCTATGGGTGTATTGGTTAGACTGATTCCAAATACATCTTGTAAGTTGGAAGCTGGGTCTGTGCTGATGAGCAACACCTTTTTCCCACTATCGGCTAATGCAACGGCGGTGGCACTGGCTGTCGATGTTTTTCCTACCCCACCTTTTCCCGTTAAAAATAAAAAGGGTGTTTGAATGACATTCTTCGGATTGAAAGATTGAAACATGCTTTTTCCCCTTCTTTCTTTCTTTCTTTCTTATTTCAGTTGATTTAAATCAATGGAAAGACGAGCTTTTGGCTTTTCATTTAACTCTTCAGGTTTTACTTCAAACCATTCTCCAAACTCTTCGTTCGTTGGATAACTTCCCTCTTTTACAATCTGATTATTGACTAAAATAATTGGCAAGACGTCAGGTCCTTTTTCATGTAAAGCTTTATTAATCTCAGGGTTGTCTGCGAACTTAGCAGGATCATTGGTTAATTGATAACGTTTGATATCGAACCCTTTCTTTTCTAAAGAATAAACAGCAGATGCCACCCTTGTTAATTCAGGATCAACACTCGGTCCACATACCCCCGTTGAACAACACATGGCAGGATCAAAGATTTCAACTTTCATCACTTGCTCATCTCCTTTTAATATATAATCATTTACTTATGCTATGGATAAAACGAAAGCCGAGTGATTACTCGGCTTTTCAGTTTTATTTATACGCCCGTTTTAGAGAAACGTTCAATTCTTTCTCCGATTTCATCACGAACACGTTGGAAGGTCGCCCATTTTTCTTCATCAGTTCCTTCCGCTTTTGCTGGGTCATCAAAGCCCCAATGTTCACGTCTCACATGCGGTGGCGTCATTGGACATTTATCTGCCGCATCGCCACATAACGTGACCACAAAATCGGCATTATTTAAAATGTCTGGGTCAATGATATCGGAAGTTTGATTGGTAATATCCATACCAACCTCGTTCATCGCTTTAACAGCATTTGGATTCAAACCATGTGCTTCAATTCCTGCACTTAGCACTTGCCATTCGTCCCCTAGATATTTCTTACCCCATGCTTCAGCCATTTGGCTTCTGCACGAGTTACCTGTACATAAGAAGTAAAGTGTTTTTTTAGACATGTTATTTCTCTCCTTTATGAGTAAATGATGTGTTTAGTGAATAATGTTCAACCATATATACAAGCCAACTAATGTGATGAACAATGTTGGGATGGTTAAGATGATACCCGTTTTAAAGTAGGTTCCCCATGAGATTTTCACGCCTTTTAATGAAAGGACATGCAGCCACAATAAGGTAGCCAAAGAACCTATCGGTGTAATTTTTGGTCCCAAGTCCGAACCGATGACATTGGCATAAATCAAGGCTTCTCTTATGGCACCTGTTGTATTCGTGTCGGAAATGGCAAGAGCGTCAATCATGACCGTCGGCATGTTATTCATAAGCGATGAAAGAATAGCGGCGATGAATCCCATCCCGACAGTAGCAGCGAATAATCCTTGATCAGCCGTTACTTGTATAAGGTCGGCTAAAATGTTCGTCAATCCAACGTTTCTCAATCCATACACCACGACATACATTCCAATGGAGAAGAACACAATCGCCCATGGTGCGCCTTTTACAACAGTTTTGGTATTAACAGCTGGACTCCGTCTTGCCATAAACAAGAAGAAAATGGCGATAACACCTGCAATGATGGATACAGGAATGCGGAAAAATTCACTGATAAAATAGCCAACCAGCAGAACGCCTAAAACAATCCCAGACAGTCGAAACATTTTCACATCCCGAATGGCATCGACTGGCTTCTTCAATTGAGCCATATCATAATTCTTCGGAATGCTCTTTCTGAAGTACAAATATAATACCAGGATGCTAGCTGCTAATGAAAACAGGTTGGGAACAATCATTCTAGAGGCGAACTCAATAAACCCGATATCAAAAAAGTCCGCAGAAACAATGTTGACCAGATTACTTACCACAAGCGGTAAGGATGTAGTGTCCGCAATAAACCCACTCGCGATGATAAATGGGAAGATCATTTTCTCTTCCAACTTCAAGTTTCGAACCATCGCCAATACAATCGGAGTTAAGATGAGCGCGGCTCCGTCATTTGCAAAGAACGCAGCGACTAGAGCACCGAGAATGCTCACATACACAAACATCCTTACTCCATTTCCCTTGGCCGCTCTCGCCATATGTAGAGCTGCCCATTCAAAGAAACCAATTTCATCTAAAATCAAAGAAATAATGATAATAGCAATGAACGCCAACGTCGCGTTCCATACAATACCCGTAACGGTAATTACATCGTTGAAGTCAACAACCCCAACGAGTAAGGCAAGTACCGCACCCCCGCATGCTGACCAGCCGATTGACAATCCCTTGGGTTGCCAGATGACGAATGTCAACGTCAGCAAAAAGATGATACTCGCTAATATAACTGTACCCACTGATGTTCTCCTCCTCGTTAGTCACAACAAATTCGTTTTCCTTGTGCAGTTAATTCTTCTAATTTAAAGTTTTGACTTGGCAAATCCTTGATGACCGTTTGAATAAATGAGTAATACGAGGATGTTTGATTTAACGAGTAAAATATCCATTGTCCCCTTCTCGCTTCATTCACAATTCCGCTATCTTTCAACTTTCGTAAATGTTGGCTAATAGCAGGTTGGCTCATATCAAACAGGTCTACAAATTCACAGACACAACATTCATGTTCAGACATAATTTTCACCATCGTCAAACGTGTTTTATCCCCTAAAAGTTTAAGAACATTTGCCGTAGCTTCTATATCCAACGCTTCATTCGTTTGCATGTTACCCCTCCTAGCCTAATCGAATAAATAATCATATGCTTATGTGGTTATTTAACATCATTGTATAAGTATATTCTTATTTAATCAAGTATTAAATATTCAACAAAATCATTTTTGATTTTAGTCTACCTAAAAGAGTTAATTACTTTTTCTCTAGGCGCTGGTAAAATTTACTCAATACAATGAATTTAAGAAATGAGGAGCTTATATGGGGACTAAATCTGAGAAATTTAAACAGATTGTTATGATTGTTTCATTGAGTTTATTGATTGTTTCTCCCCTTATTATTCATCCAATCATTACAGCTAAATTAGAAGAACGGAAGGTATATAACAAGGCTCTTTTGGCACTAGAGGAACCTGACTATGTGGTAGCCTTGCGTTATTTTGAAAAGGTTGCTGATTATAAGGATTCTAGAAAAAAGATGGATGCGATTTATCTTGAAATATCTAAACTTGTTCCAGAAATGATTGAAAAAGAAATGTTTTACGGCGGAACTTATTTATATAAGTATCTATCCATCTTATCGGATGTACCTAAGTATGAACAACAAGCCCAAGAAATGAATGAAGCTGCTGAGCTTGCTGAAGCTGAAAATTTAGTTGAAGAACGAGCTAAATTGAGTGTGACAGTTCCTTATGAAGGAATGTTTGAAAAAAATATTGAATTTTCTTCTTGGGGGAAGCCCACTGAAATAAACAAAGAACACCATTATGACTCTTTGACAGAGGAAAGAAGAGTTAAACATTATAAATGGGTTGAAAAAGATGAATTGGGAAGGACCCGTACCATAAAATCCTTAATGGTTCAGCAAGGAGCAGTATGGGGGGAGCCACAGGTTCATCAGTATTATCAGAATAACTAGGTTTTGGAGGATGAGTGGATGGCTGTTGTGGATCCGAGTAAATAGATTGATTGGGTGAAGTTAACCAGGGGTATCAGGGGATTTTTGGCCTCGATAGATATTTTTAGGGGAAAACAAGGGAGCACAAAAAAATAACCCATCCTGTTCGTTAGTCGGCTACGGATGGGTTACCTGATTCATTACGGGTTACGCGGGCGAAGATGTGCTACCATCGTCGCTCTTTTATTATGTCCTCCGTATCATGAATTCATGATACGGAGGATTGTATATTTTTAGGGTACAAAAGTACGCCCAAGACTTTACAACCGATTTACAAAAACACGGGTAACACTATACAACCTATTCTCGATCCACCTCATTTTTTGATTTTTTAGTAGAATGAGTGTAAGCAGGGATTAAATCGAATGGAGAAATAGGATGAATGAAAGAAAAATGTGTGTGTACTGTGGGCGTTGGTATGACATGGAGACGATTGTGAACAAATAAAAAAAGACAGTGTACCACGCTGCCTCTTTTTGTATGGGTTAAAGAAAACGCAGAATTATTTCATCTTATCTAGTGAAATTATTCTATGTTTTAATTCTGAATTCATATCTAAAACACCTATTACAATTTGATTATCTTCCGTCAATGTTATGTATCTGAAATAATCATCATCAGAAATCAACAAATCGGTGTCATTCGTCGTTTTTTCCATTTTGGCAAATACATCTACTGTGTACTCAAGGTGAAAAAAATCATCAAATCCCTTGCTTGAGCTACCTACCCAGGTATACAGAAAATCTTTCAGTGTGATTTGTTCATTTCCCGATAATTGTTTCTTGAATTTTAACTTATCTACTGTAACGCTTATCATCTTTCATCACTCCTTAACGAGTCTTAATTATATATATTGAAGTCTCCTCCAACAATGCTATTTGCGTAACAATCCGTTTACAGTTTAGTTACTAAGGGGCAGATTAGTTGAATAACAATTGAGCTATTATACCTCTCAAAAACTGGACTATTTTTCTTAAAATTAGGAAAGATAAATTTTGAGGTGAGTTTTATGAAAAGGCTATATATATTGATTATTACCATTCCGATGTTGTTTTTTTGTTCAATTCAAGGATACGCACAACCTAAAGAATGTCCTGTGTTAAGTGAATTAGAGAAAACATCGATTAAGGATAAAAAAAAGGTAATAAAAGCGTTAAATACTTTAATACCAAAAACTTATGGAACTGGAATAGATGATTTTCCTGACATATATACTAAGTGGAATGTAGTAACAGCCAAACCTTTTCCCGAAACAGTTGGCAATAAAGATGAAGAAGACTATTTTGGAATGGCAAAGACCTTTTGTGGTAAAGAAATTGCTGAAAAATCGTGGCTTGTACGTTTAGATTTCCTCAAAGCACCTGGAGCTAACTTAGGCCAAGGTCAAATATTTTTAGCTAAAAGTAAGGGAAAAGGATGGTTTGTTTGGTTTCAATACCATTAAACTGCTATTCCTTATAGAACTAACGGGTGCGTTAGCTCCATAGGGCCAAAGAAGACACAATAAGTGATCCTACTATCCAAAAATAATTTAATATTGCATTCCGAAATAAAAAGTATCATATAAATAAAAAGACCAGCCTAATTTCAGACTGGTCTTTTGGTTTATTCGCAACAAGAATTATTTTTGATCTCTAATCTCGCTAAAACAGGACTCCCACAGCAAGAACTATCCTTTGTTTTAATTACTGGAGTATCAGAGTCGCAGCAACTTGAAGCAATATTCGTACTGCAAACTCCTGTTTCAGGCAGTTCCAAGTGTACTTCTTTTGCCCCCTCTACATCCCCTGTGAGATAAGCCACCACTGAACGGACTTGTTCGTAGCCTGTCGCCAGTAAGAATGTAGGCGCTCTTCCATAACTCTTCATGCCAACAATGTAGAAGTTCTTTTCTGGGTGCCGTAATTCTTGTTCACCATGCGGCCGCACGGTTCCACAACTATGAATATTGGGATCAATTAGCGGAGCAAGCGTGTCTATGCTTTCCACAGCTGAATCAAGGTTTATCCTTATTTCATTTAAAAAGGTCGTATCGGGTCTGAAACCCGTACTCACAACGATTTCATCGATATCATCGAGTGTGAATTCTTCTCCGTTTAGTTCTCCCATCACAGTGATTTGACCGTTTGTTGGATACACTCCGTTAATATGAAAGGGAGTAAAAATGTTGATTTGTCCAGACTCCACTAATTGCTGAATTCTAGTGCCCAATTCTCCACGAGCTGCCAAGCCATCGTTTTCTTGCCCGCCGTACACTTCATGGATCTGTTTTTTACGAAGAACCCAGTAGATCTTTGTATCCGCAAATTTCTGCTGCAAGGTAGCCAGATCCAATAGAGCATTTATGGCAGAATGACCGCTTCCGATCACCACGGTGGTTTTATTTTGATATC
This sequence comes from Peribacillus sp. CSMR9, assembly GCF_033141925.1. Lineage (NCBI taxonomy): Bacteria > Bacillati > Bacillota > Bacilli > Caryophanales > Bacillaceae > Peribacillus > Peribacillus sp. CSMR9. Next base: position 10,834 of record NZ_JAOPHO010000005.1, on the reverse strand, counting down.
TGTTTTCTAATTGTTCGACGTTAGGAATGCCATAGTGGATTTGATTGTGTAATTGTCTCTCCGCATTCGTCCAAATTCCATTGGAAAGGATCGGGTTTGGATTGGTCCAAGTACCTGATGAATCAATGACAGCTTTCGCTTCAATGACTGTTGTGTCACCATTTACTTCTACATAGAGTTGAAAGGGAACCGTGTCTCGTTTTCCTGTTTTTAATTTATCGTGAGCCTTTTTGGCAACACCGACTACTTTTGCCTGTAACATAATCTGTTCTTTTATTTCTGGAAGGTTACTTAGCGGAAGAAGGTACTCTTCTACCAGTTCGCGACCTGTTGGCAAAGCATTTTCGTTTGGTGACATCCAACCAGCGTTCTCTAGCAGTTCCTTTGCTGCTTTATCGATGTTATATTGCCACGGAGAAAACATTCTAACGTGTCCCCACTCCAACATACTCGAACCAACGGAGTCGCCTGCTTCCAATACGATAAACTTCTCCCCTTTTTTTAGTAAATGAGCGGCAGCGGCCAGCCCCACAGGACCCCCACCTATAATTGCTACGGGTAAAGCACTTTTATCAAATTTAACCATCCTTATTCCCTCCTATATTTTCATTTAAAAAAATTTGTAATTTGCAAGTATTGTTGAAAAATTATACTACCCCCAAGGAGTAGTACAACATACGGAAGACTTCAACATTCGATCATTAAGCAATGTCAGAGAACGCACGACTGATTCCTTTTCAAACTCATTCATCGTCTTGAAGATCTCATTCAAGTAATCATTCATTTGTTGATCGATGGTTTGATTGATTTTCACGCCTTCATCGGTCAGAGAAAGGATAGAAATTCTCCGATCTTCCGCATCAGGGGTTTTTGTGACTAAATTCAATTTTATTAGGGATTGGATTTGTCGACTGAACGTCGTAATATCCGTTCCCAATGTTTCTGCAATTTGCTGGATGGAAGCCTTTTTTTGTCGATTTATTTCATACAGGATATGGCTTTGAACGAGGGATATCTCAATTCCATCAGCGCTGCAACAATTTTTATTCAATAATCCAAAACGTCTAGTTAAGAGTTGGAAGAGACCTCTAAGGTTTTCATTTTCCATTACTTTCACCTCACTTTATTTATACGCTAATTATTTGCATTTTGCAACTATTTGATTCAACTATTTTTTTATTTATCCTTTTAGCTTATTAAAAGCTGCCATGAAATTTCGGTGAGTTTGCTCGCCATAATAACACGCTTCGCCTTTAAAAAAGTTGGTTTCAATGAATTCTTTTGCCTTTTCCATCACAGGTTCACGAGAAGCTAAAACCAGCTTGAAATAGGCATCAAAATAACTGACAGACAATACGCTTGAATGGTTCACTGTCATAATCACCCTACCCCCTAATTGTTTACAGTAATTTCTCCATAGCCATCACATCGACAAATTCCCCGTCTAAAATTCCTTGGCTCTTAAACACTCCCACTTCGCGATACCCCCGTTTTTTGTACAATCCTTGACCCATCTGGTTAAAGGGAAAAGTAAATAACACAATTTTATTGAAGTCATTTTCTTTTGCAAGCTTTTCTATTGATTGCAGCAATAAACCGCCAATCCCTTTTCCTCGATGATCTCTTGAGATATAAACGGATAAATCGGCAACCCCTTTATAAGCATCGCGGCTGTTATATGGATTCAAGGAAGCCCATCCAACGATTTCCCCTTCTTGGTCAGCGACAATTGCCTTAAAGCGTCCGATGTGTTTGACGAACCACTCCTCCATGTAGTATTGATTCTTCAGTTCCGTTTCTAACGTGGCAATTCGATCCTCAATCCCTTGATTGTAAATTTCTTTGATGGATTCTATGTCCGTTTCCATCGCTTCACGAATGATCATACCTTTCCCCTTCTCCTTTCACTTGTAAAAGCAAATTATTCATTACAAATATTCTATATCCAATTTATAACACTAATATTTGCAAGTTGCAAGTATATTTTATGACTTTCCTATTTTGAATGAAACAAAAATGGTACCAACTGTTTATTTTAAAATCAATGACAAGAAAGCATCAAAGTGAACATCTCCCCCCCTTTTCTTTACATTAACAGCAGCTAATACCACGGCCGTAGCTTTTCACCTTCAGGCCTGTTCTTACTTCCGATACTAAGGATAGTTGTTTGTTTTGAATTCCGTTCATTTCACCACATTTTAAAGTTTGTCTGAATACAAGCTTCTTAGATGTATGGGAGCAATTGCTTTTTTTTAGGTTTAAAAAATGCATAAGTCTTAATGGTAATTTACGTTAAAATAAATATGAAATTATGAGGAGTTCTACTACAACTAAACGGTTCAGGATTGTTAACTAAGATGTGTATAGCAAAAAAATACGGGGGGTATGAAATGAAAAGCTTTTTTAGATTATTTATAGGAATGTTCTTAATATTTATATTAACAGGATGCATAGGAGAAGATTATGATGTTGGTGTTCCAACTGCTCATTTATATTCAGAAGACCTTGCTATAACTTTGCAATTAACAGAAGGAAATATCAGTTGGAGTTCATCAAGTGGAGATGTAAATCAAAAAATAGATGATATTCAAGAATTCGGATTATCACAAGAAAAAATGAAGGTTACCGCTAACGAAAAAGTTTCCTTAGATTTTCAAGAGAACGCAAGAAATGGTGGAGATATTTGGACAGACCCAAAAATAACAGTTGCCCTACTGAAAGATGAACAACGAATTGAACTCGGATTGCATGAAAATAGGGAATTTCAAATCCCCAATAACAAAGGGAGTTATGTTTTAGAAGTTGTATTCACAAGTTCAAGAGGCACTGCCCAATATGTAGGAAATATCTTGATTCAGTGATATAGCTCTAAGGGGAATTATAGGCGTAAAATCAATGCTTTATTTCAATAAGGAAGGTTGCTGCGGCAACCTTCTTTTTTACGGAACTAAAGGGGTAGGTTAGTTTAATAAGAAATATCAAATTGGTAAAACTACCTATGTAAAAACGAAACAGGAAGAGGTAGTAAATTGAAATTACTTTTTATACGTTTATTAGTTGTACTTATTCTAATTCAAAACATTCCACTAATAGTTCAAGCTAAAGAAATCAAATATAATCACGAAAGTATAACTCTTTCTGAAATCAAGAGGAAAGTTGATTTTAATGTAGTTGTTCCTCAAAATATTCCTAATGATTGGACGTTAGAAATAAAAACATACCCCTGGGATGAGAAAGACAAAATAACTAATTTTAGATTGCACTATATGGATAGCGACGATAAATATTTGCTAATTGGTATTGAGCAAAGTAAGGGATCTTCTCCTAAAAAAGAAATGCACATAAATGCAGAGCAGGTAGATATAAACGGTCATAAGGGCTTTTTTGTAGAATGGGGTAATAGTGGTGAGTTAGATAAAGAGGGTGAAATTGTTACTGGTGGTTTACTTCGTTGGATACAAGAAGGAACTTATGTAGAAATGGAGAGTTCACGGGTATCAAGGAATAAAATGTTGGAAGTTGCAAGATCAATGAAATAGTTTAAAGAACTAACTGGTGCGCCTTTTTCAAAAACCGATACACCGTGGTCCGATGCAATGGAAACAGCAGCTCCTCGTCTTCCATCGTTTCCACATACACCTTCACCATGTTCATCACACGGTCATTCAATCGAATCTCGAACGCTTTGTTCTTCTTATTGGAATGTCCTCGAACGATCCCTGTTTTTACGTCCTTCACCCGCAAATCGATCAAATCACCAGGCCGTAGGGCCGTCGCCAACCCGAGCTCGAAAGAGCAGCAGGTTCCTGTCGCCATTCACCTGTCGCTTAATCGCCTTCCGCATTCTCGGAAGATCGTTTTTATCATAAATCGATCCACAAATTCCATCCTGTTTCCCTCCTTTTTTGATGCGTCTGTTCTTCTTATTACGGTTATAAATGAAGAATCCTTTTTTGTCAGCAAAAAAATGCATCTCTTTTCGTAAGAGATGCAAGAATCAGTATTTTTGCCCTTCCCGTATCTGTTCCAGTTGCTTGTCGATATGGTCGAATCGGACGTGCATCTTCGTGAACTCTTTACCCATTTCCTTAAACTGTTCGCTCATCTCATCAAAGATTGTTTGCATCAGGGTTTTCAGTTCGTTCGATGTTGGTTCTTCTGACATGTTCTCACCCCTATCAGCCAAATAATCGTTTCCAAAGACTTTTTTTCGGTTCGTCTTCAGCAGCAGCTGCCACTTGTTTCTTTTTCTCTGATTCTTCCATCTCCAGGATGAAATTCACGGCTCTGTCGAGTTTTTCATTCATATCCTGGATCACCTGATCCTTTTTCTCTTCGCGTGCCTGGCTTAATTTAAGCTCATTTTTCACTTCCTGGATTTGTTCGGTGTAATCAGGTAGCTCCTTGCTGACCTGCTTGCGAATGATTTCCTCCAACGCTGCGAGCTTTTTGTTTTGATTCGCAACCAATTCCATGAGTGATTCCATGGAATTAGGAAGAACCGTCGTCATTTCGATCTCGTTTTTCTCGATTTCGATGACTTCCCCGCCAAACTCTTCAAACAACAACTTCTAGACCTCTTCTCGATCGGTCCGTTTGATTCCTTTTTTCTTCTGTTCTTCCAAAAAAGCATGCAGAAACTGAATCCGTTCCATTTGATGGTGGTCATATAGTCGTGAATGGTTCTTTTTTGGATCTTTAATGACAGGGTCGTTCCCTAGCCGTTCTTCTCCCACCCGTGTAAAACATGTGTGCTGAGCCACAGCTCCCGTACCACGTCCTGAATGTATTTCATGGACCCCCCCTTTTTTTTAAGCTTAATTTGAGCTAAGAATGAGGCTAAATTGAGCTTAAATTGAATTTGACTGAATTAAGCCTGTCTCTTAGCTCAAGTTTAGGCTGAAGGTTCAGCTAGGTCAAGGCTTTCGCCCACTTCGTTTTTTTCACCCCTGATTTTTTTCAAAATGGCTCTGTTAAAGAATATTGTTGATTTTCTTGATGAACTCCCATGAAAATTAAAAAAGCAAAAAACCTAGAAAAAAAATAGACCCAGTAAAAACGCTTTTAAAAAAAGGCTGAGCTTTATGAATGATCTGATTGAGTTTGGTAAATTGTTAAACAAAAACCTCCAATTATAGCAAATTAAATAGAGGCTAGCGCGACGACCAAAAAAAGATTAATCTCCCATGTGTGCTACCCATAAAGGGCGCGACAGTCGGTGGTACACCGTGGTCGTCAGAGTCAGACTAACGGATGGGCTCAAAGGCACCATAGTTCAACGACCTTCTTCGCCAGCCATTAAAACATTATCGACATAGAGGCCAATTTTCATTCTCTGTGGTGAAGCGCTGATTTTTGCGCTTCATGGATGGCTAACGGGGCAGGTTATTTACTAAGGCATAACTATTGAGTTTAGCTAAAGAATAAGGAGTAAACAGAAATATGAGGTGAACCTTGATGGCTAAGCGATATTTAATCTTATTAGGATTTTTTTTATTCGCCTTTACTCCTATACAAGCAGTTAAAGCAGAATCGGTTTCAAAAGTGGAAGGATGGTATGGAACAACAGAGGATATTTTTGGAGATATTGTGTTTCCAACTCTAGATAAGAAAATTGAAAAAGAGTATGGACGTAATTTGAGTTGGCAATGGCAAAGAATTGTTGACATAAGTTACAATGAAAATCATTCTTACAATGTCGATATACAAATTCAAGTCTCTTCCGAACGTAATGAACCATTGGATTATGTAGACGACCAAGTTAAATTAAGAATATCTCCATCCTGTGACAGTGAAAAGCTTAAACAACTGAAATGTAATCATGGTTTTAAGATAGAAATATTAGATTACAAACATTTGTCTCAATAAGACTTTAGAGCAGCAATTAAAGGCAACTTTTTCTTCTTTAACTAAATGTGCGTTAGTAAGATCAGGGGCTGCCATTTGGTGGCCTTTTTGGCTTAATGAACAACGGGTGACATCCTATTAGCTGGTTTAGTTCCATAGGAAGCACTAAAGAAGACCACATATTAGGTGGTCTTTTTAAAATCAAAATTAATCTTTAACAAAGCAATCATAAAAAAACCGAAACATGTTTTCTCTTAATTCGTCCTATAAAAAAGTAAAAAGCAATGTAATTCTATTCGAATCACATTGCTCTTTATTCTCTTTTAAAGGTTTTATTGTAGCTTCCAAATTTTCATTATAGATTTTTACGGTGCATCCCAGTTCCGTCATACGAGAAACGAACGGCTTTTTCCTCAACCCGCGTCTCCAAATACACCCCTCTGCCCCAAAGCTGATAAATATATGGAAGGACCTTCTCCAAATACTTCATATCCAACTCAATACCTTCATATTCATGCTTCAAATACAACTCACCGTTTCGCATGTAATCTCCATCTTGGACTGTCAGGTATGGAAATCCACCATTGACCCGCATATTCACGAGTTGATCGCGTACTTTGGTCCAATCTTTATCAACAATTTTATAGTCTTTTCCTTGTTTTTGAAATAAGTACATATCTTCCCTAGTGACCAGTTCTTTTGTTAAGTAATTTCGTAGAAAGGAAATATCGGATTCCACTTCCCTCACTTCGAATATCTGCTGACGACCTGATCCTGGCTTCACGCCTTGTCTTATCATTTCTTCTGTTGGATTGTTATAGTGTTCTTCGATGTCTTCAAACATTTTCAAACCTAAGTAATACGGATTGATACTTGTGGGTGAAGGTTGTACAACTCCAGCATTTAGCTTCGCAAACTCAATTGATTCACCCGATGTTAAGTCCATTTCGCGAAGAATTCGTTGGTGCCAGTAGCTGGCCCAGCCTTCATTTAAAATTTTCGTTTCAAGTTGCGGCCAGAAATAAAGCATCTCCTCACGCATCATGGTCAAGATATCACGCTGCCAGTCTTCTAGTTCATGACTGTATTGCTGAATAAATAACAATAGGTCCTTTTGTGGCTGTGGAGGAAATTTCCCGTCCTTCCTTACTGATGAGTTTTGTTTTGGTCCTGCTGTTTTCTCTAATCCCCATAAATCATCGTAAGGGGTAACTACATGTTTTACTTCTTCCTCTTCATCCTCAAATGTGATGGTGGAAGCAGGACGGAGAAGAGCAGGATCAATATGCTCCTCGATCGCTAATACCGCATCTAAAAACGTTTCAACCTCTTTCTTTCCATATTGGATTTCATATTGGCGAATGCGATTTGCTGTCGCAGCCATACTTTCCACCATATCTCGATTCGTATTTTGAAAACGAATATTATTTTTGAAGAAATCACAATGTGCCAAGACATGAGCCACAATTAACTTATTTTGAATTAACGAATTAGAGTCTAATAAAAAGGCGTAACAAGGATTAGAGTTAATAACTAATTCATAAATTTTACTCAAACCAAAATCATATTGTAACTTCATCTTATGAAATTGTTTTCCAAAGCTCCAATGGGAATAACGCGTTGGCATTCCATAAGCACCAAACGTATAAATGATTTCACTTGGACAAATTTCGTATCTCATCGGATAAAAATCCAGCCCTACTCCCTTGGCGATTTCTGTTATTTCATCAATCGCCCTACTCAAAGCCTCTTGTTCATCTACTTTCACATAGTTCCCCCCTTAATCCCCTTCTCACATAATATGAGAAAGAGAGAAGAAAATGACGGAACAATTATTGTTGATAATATTTCAAGCGTTATTTTCAAGGGAAAATGATCTTAATGGCCCCCTCTAAAAAACTTTTGGAAATGAATAAGATACGAGTCAAACAAAATAATTCATTCCATCTTGGATCACCAACTCTATAATAAAAAGTCATTCATAAAGAACATACGTTCGTTTATAATCTAAATAAGGAGTGATTTATGATGACCATTCGAGACAGAGGAAATATTAAATGGACCAGTCTGATGCTGCCTGAACATATAAAAATGCTACGGCATTATTTTGGTGAGGAATACTACGATGAACCCGAACCCGTGTTGGATGAACAATACATGGAAGAAATGAATGATTTAATTGCCACTTCAATGGAGTTTACTTTTCCGATTTCCTTTACGCTATACCAAAATAATCGGCTAAGAACCGTAGAAGGATTGGTGCATTATGTGGATCAAATGAACGGACATTTACGAGTGATTGATTTGGACGAACGAATACATAGAATACCCTTTTCAACGATTAAGGGAGTGAAAAAGATATAAATTAATGTTTGTAAAATCATTCATTTTAGTACAGTAAAATTGCTTGTAAAAATGAAAAGATAAAGAGGATAAAATAAACATAATCAAGAAATTTCAATATATAATACTTCTAATCAATGCATCTCATCTCATCAAAAAGGAGATAAAACCAACTATGAAAAAGGTGCATACTTTTAGTATATCTTTGGTATTCTGTTGCTTTTGTTGCTTTTGTTAAATCTTTTGGAAATTAAAAAATTAGATGAGGGAATTTTCCTTCAAGGCATAGAAGAAAAACTCTTTTACATCAATGAAGGAATACAAGAGATAACAACTGATTAAAAAGCATAAACCACAAACTCTTCGGAGTCTGTGGTTTTTTTATTAACACGTTTAAATCACGAATAACATCTTGAGGTAAAAGAAATTTCAACATAATTGTTTAATAAATCAATTTAATAAAAAAATCAGCATGTTTATGTTGATATCACTTAAATCTTTATGCGCTTCTTTCATATGCTATTTGCTTTATTACATTCCCTACTCTTTTCATTTGTTCTGTGTCAAAAATTTCATCGAACTCTAAACGCTTAACTCCGTATTGAATATACAGCCCTTTTTCAAAAGTGCCATCTTTAAACCAATTAATGTCCCGTATTGTCTGGTATCTGAATTTTTGAAGATTTCTTAATCCCAAGTCCAAGAAAAGCACTTTTTTGGAGGTTGCAATCAAATAACCCTTTATTTCTTGCTTCTTAGTTTTATCGAACTCACATTGTATAAACGTTAACCCTTTTTCACCAGGTTCAAAAACAGTTTCAATCAGTGATTTAAAATATTGTTTATTTCGTTTTACTTCCTGGAACTCGTATTTCGTATAATTAAGTTTATCAACATCAACCACATCAGAAAGAATAGCCAACACTTCTTGCTTTTCTTTTTCCAGTTTTTCTGCTGCAATTCGTTGATTTTCCTTATTCCTTTCTTGTTGTTCGTGCTTTTTCTGTAACTTCGATTCTTCTTTAGAACTCCGATACGCTACGACTTTTTGCTTAACTTCAACTGAGTTTTGTTTTCTTGAAAGAATTTTCACGAATATATCCTCAACCGTATAGCAGATCTTTTGATAAATCCCCATCGCTACCTCCCCTTACTTCAGCATTTTCTTTGCTACATAAAATCTTCTGCCTACCCAACCCAGTACCCCAGCGGCAACGACACCTGAACTAGCTGCATTTTTTTCTTTTCGTTCCTGATCTCCTTGTTCAAAGTAATATTTATAAATAGGCTCGGCGTGCTTGTATTTAGCTTTTACTATATAGTCATCTCCGTTTAATCCAGCGTTGTAAGCAGCATCTTGAATGGCTTTGACTTTGTTATTAGATTTGAATCCTTCCTTGTACCAATTAATGTATTTTTGAGAATTCAATTTTGGCGTTTTGTATTTCACGTTCTTAAATGCTGCATCATGTCCTTGTTTAACGTATGTCTTTTTAAGTTCACTTTGTCCTTGGTCATATCCTTGTTTATATGCATCTATAAATATAGGTTTTACACTCTTTGGCTCGTTCATAATATCTGCTTTACCATCTTTGACTCCTAAAGCTATATAGTCTTTCTTTTTCTCTTCATCCTTTTCTTCAATTGCCTTATTGAAACCCTCATTGAATGAAGACTTTAAGGAGTTAATAGATGCGTATTGCTGAGGCACAACTAACTTATCTTGTTTTTTTCCCAGTGCGTACCCCTCTTTATTTGCAGTTATTTTTTGTTTTTCCAGCACTTCGCTTCCATTTTGATATCCTTCATCATATCCAATTGTGTATCCCTCCTGGTAAGCAGCAGAGCCTTTTGAAGTTGAATCACTAGTTACTCCCTTTTTACCTGCACCCAATCCAGCTGTATATCCAGCCTTTTCACCATTTGTTTTGTCCTGCACTGCTGCCTTTTCTGCGATTTGAGCAGGACTTCCGTTAATCTTGGCGGTATCGTATCCACTAGGTTCCTCACAGGGAATCCCGTCGTCCACTGCATTTCCCCAGCCATCCAATTTCTCTGGGTCATTCGTCTTGCTATATCCCTTGCTGTTCCAATAGTCAACTATCTCATCATAACTGGAGAAATCCGTGCAATCCTTATCCCAAGAATCATTGGAACTTGCTGATGAATTCGAACTAGTAGAACTTTCGGAAGAACTATCATTACTAGAACTCGATTCACTTGCACCGCCATGGGTATGGTATTCTCCTGTTTCAAGACCCCAACTGGCACAATTTGTTCTACATGTGTGCCCACCACTAGAATCAGTTCGCCCTGGATGAGCATAAGTATCTGTCTCAAAAATAAAAACAAGGATAAAAGTTATTAAAAATAAAGGAACACAAAATATCCATTTTTTCATTGCAATACCCCTTTTGAACTAGAATGTCATTAACTGATTTTACCAACAGGATATTAGTAATGTAAATACATATTTTCCAATTATGCCTTGTTAGTTAAAGTAGGGTATTTTTTCACTTGAATTTGAATGTCTGGTAATAAAAAATATTCTCACATTAAAAACGTCGCCAAAATCGTATAAAAAATTACTTGTTCCAACATTCCTTATTCCCTCATTCCTAACACAATTCAAAATAAAATTCTG